>CAJXUM010000015.1 GCA_913060855.1 uncultured Lewinella sp.
AGATCAGCCTCGGTCTCGTGGGCTCGGAGATGTGTATAAGAGACAGGTTTTGATGGCGGGTTGGTGGTGGATGAATAGAAGTAGCCCAGATGATGTTTGGCTCGCTATTGACACCATGGACGGCGCGGTTAAAATGGTCAATTTACCTGATGGAAGTGAAATTTGGTTGAATGCCAATTCTCGCCTTTCTTATCCCGAAAGCTTTACAACACGGCAAATTCGATTAGAAGGAGAAGCCTTCTTCGATGTTGCTAGAATGGAAGATTCTCCCTTTGTAATCTATAGCGGAGAAGCAAAAACTACTGTACTGGGAACTTCCTTTAATGTAAGGGCTTATCCCGAGGAAGAGGTAATCGAAATTAGTGTTACCTCAGGTAAAGTTACTTTTGAAGAGAAAAACGGAGAACAAAAGGTCACCTTGGTGAAAAACAATTCCGCGATCTTCAAAAAGAAAGAAAATACCATTGTGAAAGTGGAAGAACCTATTTCTAATGTGACGAGTTGGAAAACCAATGAGTTCGATTTTTCTGAGCTTGCTGTCGGAGAGATGTTGGATATTTTTGAAAGACATTTCGGTGTTCGATTTGAAAATGTAGATCCACGACTAGCAAATATGAATTTGAGACTGAGAAACCAGCCCGCAGAAGACCTTCCAGAGCTACTAGAAATTATCAAATTCGCAGCTAAATTTCCAGTGGAATTTGATACGACCCGAATGAAGACGGACAAGATTATTGTCGTCAAGTAATGAGTGTGTTTGGGTGAGAGGATTGAAATAAGAATTTCACCCAAACATATTCACTCAGCAGAAACTACAAGACTCAAGGCCTTTTAACGCTGTATTTTAATTACACTCTGCTCCATGGGAAATAGAAATGTCAGACTGTTTTTCACCCTTGCTTTGTTAGGTTCTACCCTGGCCCTGCAAGCTCAACAATTGACTCAACTGGTAACAGTTAAATATTCTAATGAACCACTAGGAGATGTACTGGATGACATCAGCCGTAATTATGATGTCAAATTCAGTTATAGTGTAGACTATATCCCACTAGAAAGTAAAGTATGGGTAAAAGTAGAGGATCAACACTTGTCTGAAGCATTGGACGAAATCTGTGAGCAAGCTTCTGTAGCTTATCGTTCGATCGGTGGCCAGATTGTACTCAAATACCAAGAGAAAAAGAAAAAGACCTCTTATCTCGCCGTAGGTATGCTGAAACCTAAGCCTTTACCGAAATCCGTTCCACAAACAACTCCTATTTATAGCGAAGAACCTATCGTTATAAGAAAAAAAACAGATCCATTTTCACCCATACAGAAAACCTCGATTAAGAGTATTCCAGGCGGAAATAAAGTGATAGCACTGGATGCAGAAATCGTGCAAGTAAGTCCGATGGTTACATCCGATGCGTCTTTTACGGTCGGAGATAATCGATTGGCGCAGGTTTCATTACTTCCTTTCTTGGGCACCAATGCCGGTAAAAGCGAATACATCACTAATAATGTTTCTGTCAATGTATTTTGGGGCACTAATGGTGGGGTAGATGGTGTTGAAGTCGGTGGCTTTGTGAATACGATTGTCGATGATGTAAATGGGGTACAGGTCGCTGGTATTGGTAATACAGTAAAAGGAGATGTAACGGGTACGCAAGTGGGTGGCTTCTTTAACACCACTGGCGGACGTGTACAAGGCCTACAGGCGGCTGGCCTGTTTAATGTGTCTTCTCAAGCGCAAGCGGTACAAGCCTCTGGTCTATTTAATGTCACTGCTAAGGAGACGAGTGGTGTACAAGCCTCTGGTTTATTTAATGTAGCAGGAAAAGCCGAACAAGTCTCTCAGGCGTCGGCCCTGTTTAATATAGCCGGTGGAAATGCAACGGCCCAGTTTTCTGGCTTGTTTAATGTAGGCCGCGATATTAGCTGGGGGCAAATTAGTCCACTCTTTAATGTAGGTCGAAAAGTAAAAGGCTTTCAGATTGGACTTATTAATGTCGCTGACTCTGTAGGCGGCTTGCCTATTGGTATTCTCAATTTCATCAAACACGGCTATAATAAGGTCGAATTGAGCAGCAGCGAATCTTTATTTGCAAATTTTGGATTAAAACTAGGGGTAAAAGGATTTTATAACATCATATCATTGGGAGCACGTTGGGACGATCTCGAAATCCAAGACGGAGGAGAACAGATCAACGGAACTTTCATGACTTGGGGCCTTGGTTATGGATTAGGTACCGCCATAACATTTAGTCCTCGAGTACTACTGAACATCGAAGCGATAAGCATGCACATCAATGAGGCCGAGGCCTGGACGAAGGAACTCAACCAACTCAATCAAGTGAAATTACTACTCGATGTTCGGATGGGAAGAAAATCAAGTGTTTTCTTCGGACCCGTTGGAAATCTCATGTTGTCAAAGCTTTATGATGCCGATACGCAGAAATATGGCTCTTTGGTAACACCATATGCAATGTATGAAGAGACTTCTGCCGAAGGGGTCAACACGAAGATGTGGGTCGGCTTTACTGGCGGTATTCGTTTTTAAAATACCTCACTAAATTAAGGTTGGAGTGGTTTTTTATAAAACCTTGAAGATTATCAATGTGATAATTGATATTAGCCATTGCTATGTCCCGAATTAAATTAAAAACTTAAAGTTTAGCGCTGCGGCGCTTTCAACGAAAATCTATAACAAATGAGACATTTACTAATTATTGCAGCTTTTAGCTTTTTGGCCATAACCGGATATAGCCAACACCAAACACTTTTTAGCCAGGCCCGTGTAGTAGGCGGATTTGGCGGCCCCATTATGGAATTTGGAATGGATAAAAATATTAACACCTCTATCGGCGGTGGCGGTGGTGTAGTCATCGATAATTTCTTTTTTGGTGGTTACGGATTGGGAAGCGTAGATTTTGAAGAACTGTTTGACAATGGCGATGTGAGTGTGTTAGATATCGGCCACGGTGGATTTTGGTTAGGGGGGACTTTTGCCCCGCACAAGCTAGTGCACCTATACACCAGTGCACGTATTGGCTGGGGAGCCGTCGATGTCGAGTTAAATGACCCAACCGTGAGATATAGTGATGTAGATAAAATATTTGTCGTGACGCCCGAAATCGGATTGGAAGTTAATTTTACCCGCTGGTTTAGAGTGGCAGGTACGGTAGGTTATCGCTGGGTCGATGGCACCAATGAAAACCGAGGTTATACTAATGAAGATTTCTCCGGCGGCATTATTGGACTGAGCCTACGTTTTGGCTGGTTTGGTTCGAACCGATGGTAGCCTTGCCTAAGACTTCAGAAGTTTCCCAAGGGGAGGATGAGAAAACTTCTGAAGTCTAAATACCAGCCATTGGTGTGGCCTGTCTAGTTAAACAGATAGATTTTCCACCGATGTTCTCCCTAGTAGCTTAGACTCCGAGGATGTCGCAGGTGAGAAACACCTGCAACGGCGAGGAATTAAGACTTCAGAAGTTTCCTCAGCTTATTCTAAGGAAACTTCTGAAGTCTATACCCGATATAATGCACCCTGTTAACGATTGTAAAGTAGAACACGAAATTACCCGACTGTAAAAAAATGCGGTGATTTGTAGCTGATAATTTGAGAAAAGACTAGTAAGAAATCAATCGACAAATCAATTCGATTATCAGTTACAAATCCCGTGTACCCACAACCATTTCGAAACACCTTATAACAAACTTCCCTGACAATTTTTGTGTTTTTGAGTCCGTGCCTTAGGTAGAAACTTGCTTCCTTTGGTCGCAACCCTTGCACCTAAAATGCGAGCCACAAGAACTGTCAGAGAAGACTAACAATCTACATCATGAAGAAGTTGTTTTGCCACCTCGTCTTACTGGGCTTCCTATGCACTTATAGCAACACACTTTTTGCCCAACAACATACCCAAACTTTAAGAGGAAAAGTCATCGATAAAGATGCCCAAATGCCATTGATCGGAGCAACAATTGCTGTTCAATTCGAAGGAAATATGCTAGGGACTGTCACCGATAATGATGGGGACTTCAAATTGGAAAATGTCCCAGTAGGCCGGCAAAATATTGCCATCTCATACTTAGGATATGAGCCTGTCTTATTGAATAGTATACTCGTAACTTCTGGAAAAGAATTGGTACTCGATATTGCGATGATTGAATCGGCGGTTGCTATGGAGGAGATTGTAGTAAAAGCCACCTTGGATAAGGCAGAAACCTTAAATGAAATGGCTACAGTAAGTGCACGATCTTTTTCAGTAGAAGAGACGGGCCGTTATGCGGGAAGTTATTTTGATCCTGCACGTATGGCGCAAAACTATGCTGGAGTATCCGTCGGATCTGGCGATGATTTGATGAATGAAATTATCGTTCGAGGCAACTCGCCCATGGGTGTATTGTGGCGCTTGGAAGGCATTGAGATACCCAATCCTAATCACTTTGGTGCGATGGGAAACTCGGGTGGGGGAATCAGTATGTTGAGTAGTAGTATTCTCTCTAATTCGGACTTTTATACAGGGGCTTTTCCTTCTGAATTTGGTAATGCCCAGTCTAGCGTATTTGATCTGAATATGCGTAAGGGGAATAATGAGCAAAGAGAGTTTTCATTAATGTTGGGCGTGATGGGGATTGAAGCGTCTATGGAAGGGCCTTTCAAAGCAGGATCCAAGGCCTCTTATTTGATCAACGCTCGTTATGCTACACTTGCCGCTTTGGGCGCTTTAGGGCTTAATCCAGTGGGAGACGTATTACCCGCCTACCAAGACATCTCGTTTAAATTTAACTTCCCCACCCAGAAAATGGGGACCTTTTCCTTGTTTGGACTAGGAGGGAGTAACAGAGCTTATGAAGAACCCGTAGCAGATAAAGCAGCCTGGCAATTTAGCGATGACCAATGGGGCTTTAATGAAAGACAAAAGGTGGGAACGATAGGCCTCTCGCATCGACTATTGTTATCTGATAAAAGTTATTTGCGGACCGTAGTAGCTGCTTCAGCCAATGAATACAATGATGATGAATATTGGCTGGATGATACCAAAAACTACGAGGTACATGTCGACGAAGAAACCAAAGTAACCAATAACACCTACCGGATTAGTTCGACTTACAACCACAAATTTAATGCACGAAACACTTTTCGTACGGGTTTGATCATGAGTCATTTGTCGTTTGATTTCATCTATGACGAAGATGAAGGAGAAGGACTCACCCGCTATTTTGATAACCAAGGTAGCACCCAGTTTTTTCAAGCTTTTGCCCATTGGAAGCACCGCTTTAGCGAAGATTGGTCCTTGAACGCAGGCGTGCACTATTCTCAATTGTTACTCAACGATAATTATTCAATAGAACCACGTGTAGCTTTGTCTTGGCAAGTGAATAATCGTCAGCGACTCAGTATGGCATTGGGGGTTCATAGTAAAATGGAGCACCTGGCCGCTTACTTGTTTGATGGAACCTTGCCGAATGGTAGGGTACATACGCCAGCGAAAGACCTGGAATTATCAAAATCACTGCATGCGGTCTTGGGATATGATTTTCGCCTAAGTGAGGATATTCGCCTGAAAGCTGAACTCTATTATCAACACCTATATGATGTGCCGATCGAAAGTAATCCGAATAGTATTAACTCTTTGCTAAATGCGGTGGATATCTGGGACTTAATCGGGGCACAGGATGTGGTGAACGAGGGAACCGGAACCAATTATGGCATTGATTTGACCGTAGAAAAATTCTTTTCCAATTCTTACTACTTCCTGGCTACGGGCTCGGTATATGACTCCAAGTACACACCAGCCAATGGCAAGACCTATAACACGGCCTTTAATGGCAACTTCCAACTCAACCTATTGGGGGGTAAAGAATTTAAGGTAGGCCGAAAGAAAAACAACATCCTGGGCTTCAATGGTAAATTTATCTTATCCGGTGGCCGTCGACAATTTCCTATCGACCTCGCTGCCTCCCGAACGGAAGGTTATACGGTATACCAATTTGACCAGCCTTACGCAGCGAGAGTGGGTACTTATCATCGTTTCGATTTCGGTGTGAGTTATCGAATCAATGCCAAGAAAGTCACCCATACGATCATGCTAGATATCCAAAATGTAACCAATAGATTGAACGTATTCAATAATTATTATAGCGCGGGGACGCAGAATATTGCTTCCAATTATCAAACGGGACTTTTCCCTGTGTTCAACTACCGCGTAGAATTTTGAGTAAACCCAAAAAATGTAGTAGGTAATTAGTCTATAGGCTATTTATTTAAGGGGTTTGGAAATAAATAAGGTACCCAAGAAGGCGCTGGGATTTTGTTGTCAGGCTAGGCGAGAGAACCGTCCCGATAGCTATACGGGAAGCCAAAGCTACATGAGGGCTCGAACAACGACGCCTGGCAGTAAAATAGCAAGCCGAACGGGTAGGTTATTTTTTCCAAAGCCCTAACCAAAAAAATAATTGAGAGATGAAACTATTGAAATTCAAATGGCTAATGATGACCTCCGCCCTGACGCTTACAGTCAGTAGTTGTTTTATCGATATTGATGATGACGACGGTATTTTTGGCTGTGTCGACGGAGATGGCCCAGTAGTAGAGGAGATTATTTCTCTGTCTGAATTTTCGGGCATAAGTCTAAACTTGCCGATCGAAGTAATCGTCAAACAAGGCGATATACAAGAAGTGCGAGTAGAAGGGAAGCAGAATATCATTGATGAGTTGGAAAGAGATATTCAAAATGGAGTCTGGGAGATTGAAACGCGCGACTGCGTGCGGGATATTGGCAATATGAAAATCTTTATCACCATTCCTGAAATTCGAGAGTTGACCATTGCGGGTTCAGGAGAGATTTTCGGTGAGAATGTCTTCCTTGTAGAAGATGTGGAATTGCGAATCTCTGGTTCTGGCAATATGGACTTGGCCATGGAAGGAGACGATTTTGAAGTCGCCATCACAGGTTCGGGAAATATCAAGCTCGAGGGCTTGGCTGATGAGTTGGATATTAAAATCACAGGCTCTGGCGATATAGCTGCTTTCAAGCTGGATGCGCTACGAGCAAGGATAGAGATTACAGGTTCGGGCAATGCCGAAGTACAGGTACAAGATGAATTGGATGTTAAAATAAGTGGAAGTGGTGATGTGAGATACAAAGGTACCCCCAGCTTAGATATAAATATATCGGGCAGTGGGCGCGTGGTGGATGCGAATTAAAGCCGGTCGTAAGTCAGAAAGTCGCAAGTAGCGGCCCAATTTATTGGGTCGTAAGTCGGAAAGTCGCAAGTAGCGGCGAGATTTATCTGGTCGTAAGTCAAAAGTCACGAAGTCGGTAGCGACCAGATTCATCTGGTCGTAAATCGCGCGTAGCCTTTTAATGGAATGGCCGGGGCGCTTGGACGTGGCAGGGTTTCGGTCGGAGACCGGGAACCAGCGGTCTGAGAGAGGGCATCCGTCAATGGCATGAACTCGGCTCCTATGGACCATGGACTGACCACTGTCGACAACCCAAAAGATAAGGTGTTTCTACTACATAGAGTGCTTTCAGGAAGCCTAGCATGACAACTAGGCTTCCTTTTTGTGTTAGGTCTTGCATAAGGACTCTATTATTTTTACCTGTTTTTCTTGCCATAACTTCCCTGGAGTTGTGAAGTCTCGAACTGCGCTAAACCACAAAAACGGCTTGTTTGAGATCACCTAGGAGATAGTAGTTTATCGGATACAGAGGAGTTGAAACGGCAGGTATATCCTTTGATAAGCATAAAGCTTTTGTGCAGGACCATAAATATCCTCTTTTTACGAAGTACTTATTAGTATTAAAAGTTATTTTTGCCGAAAATCTAGACATGCATAGAGAAATTCACGGTTGGCATAGTCCCCGTTTAAATAAACACATGGATATCGCCGTATATGGACACTACGGTTTTTCACTATTGATGATTCCGACGGCAGCAGCAGATTATTTGGAGTATGAGCGTTTCCAATTGATGGAAGCAATTAGTCCGATGATTAATGAGGGAAAGGTAAAGGTCTATTCTGTGAACAGTATCAACGCTGAAAGTTGGTTGAACAATAATATGCATCCACGGGATAAATCGATTCGACACACGCAATTCAACGAATATATTTACCAAGAGGTAATTCCTTTCATTAAGAACACCAGTAGTCAGGAAACACCGATTGTCACTTGCGGAGCTTCCCTTGGAGCTTTTCATGCTGCCAATCTGTTTTTCAAACGACCCGATATGATCAATGGGGTAGTAGCGATGAGTGGTGATTACGAGTTGGCCTCTTATACTAAAGGTTATCATGACCAGGATGTCTACTTCAACTCACCGATGCAATACCTTCCTAATCTGGATGATCATCATCTTTTATCAGCGATGAGGTCTAGTCCACACATCCATATCCTAACTGGTTCAGGCAATTATGAAGCACCTGATGCCTCACGTCGACTATCTGGTGTACTGAATGCCAAAGGTGTACCCCACGATCTCGATATTTGGGGACATGATATGCCACATGATTGGCCGACTTGGCGTTCGATGTTGCCTTATGTGTTGGGGGCGAAGTTTTAGGAGGTTACAAGCTATCAATCTGTTCCAGCAACCACTCCCTTTCCGTTAAGGGATTAGCCGTTTCAATTTCGGATTTCAATCCTAATACATCTTTTTTGCTGTAGGGGTTGACGCGGGTAATCTTTTTGGTATAGCGGATAATGTTTTGGTAGTTCTCCTTGTGGTACCCCATAACCTTTTTTCGCTTGATATAAGTCCCCAAGCTTTCCAGCTGATAATCTAGGGCATCGTACTCGTCCATTTCGTAGTACATTTTTAGCAGCATGGTTTTGGCATTGAGGTAGATCAAGAGGTCATCGAAATCTCCTTGATTCAGCAGCTGCATGGCCTGCGGGTAGTCCTTCTTCTCAAAATGAAGTTTGGATAAGGTGAATAGGACAATTCCCTCTCGTTTGGAGTCAGGGATATACTGACTAAAATTCTCTACAAATGACTCTACCCAGTCGAATTCTCTAAGTTTCAATCCATTGATGGCCACATTGATGAAAGTCCAAGGTGAAATGCTGTCGTTTTCGATTAGAATACCCATTTCGAGACCTTTCTTGTATAGATCAAAAGCTTCCCTGATAAATGTAGAATGTCCTTTATTCATTCTACCAATGCAATAGTTGATGGCCATCAGGTAGATGTCCTTTATTTCATTTTTGGGGAAGAGGGCACCAGATGAAAATATTTCCTCTTTGAGTTTATCAAAATAGTGTTTTTCATTTTGGTCGGTAATAGCTTTGTATCCATAGTAGTAGACAGAGATGGCGGGTATATTAAGGTATCCCTTGTCTTCAATGTATTGCATGATTTCTTGAAACAGTCCGATTTTGTATTCCGTCTTATAGACCTTTTGATGCGCCAACATCAAACAAGCTTGCCGTAGTTTATCTGCTAGGAAGGTCGTATCCAATGCATCAGAAACTTCCTGTAAGTTCATCGGAATATTACGTTTCTTTTGCCCTTCTAGAAATAGGTATTGTTCTTGTTGAATCAAATATTCATTCCGAAAAAATTGCTCATTTTGAAAACTAGCCTTTTCTTGCAAATCCTGTACTTCATTGATCGTTTTTTGAAATGGCTTCGTTAGTTTGCGCTTTCGGTAAATACTGACTAATGCCATTTTAGCCTGGACGGTATCCTCTTGCAACTCTTTAGTGATAAGATAGCTTTCGATACTTTTTAGTAAAAAGTGAATGCTTTGTCTTAACTTGGCGTCGCTGAATGCTTCCTGAGAAAAAACTTTGCGAAAAATTCTATCTTTTTGCAGGAACTTGTCTTCCGTCAAATGATTGCTACTTACCAAATACTCGAATAGGTCAACTACATCCTGTCGCTGATTATGAATGGGCGAATGCAGCCATTTACGCATTTCTCGAATCTCTTTTTTAGAGAATGTCTGTAAAATGGTAACTAGATGACTATTTTTCATTGCTTTTATTAGTTTTCAATCAACACAAACACCTATAATATACGTTTGATTACTAGTAGTTTATGTTATCAATTGTTTTGCAAAAATACTCTTTTTTTTCAACAAATGACGAAAAATGTCTTTGAAAAACCTTATCAATCCTCTCATATTTGTATTGTCAATAAGAACAAACGACCTAAAAATTGCGCTAATGAGAAAAACGGCTACGGTTGTTCCACCAGCTCTCCAAATGATGTCCCAACGGGGACTCTGGATGCTTATATTTTTATGTTTTGGAACACTAGTCGGAGCACAGGGTTGGCAGTATTCCTTCGGTGGTAATAAAGAAGATCAGGGAAACATCGTAAGAGAGACCATCGATCATGGATTTATTGCCTTAGGGTTTAGCGAATCTTTTGAAGGAGTTAATAATTCAGACATTGATATTTATATCGTTCGTACCGACGTCGATGGTACAGCAATCTGGACAAAGGTCTATGATGAAGGATTTTCTGAGCGACCAGCTGACTTGATTGAACTAGAAGACGGCTACCTTATATTAGGTACTATCAAACCTAGCTTCACGTCTAAAAATCAGCTGTATCTGCTTAATATTGACAGGCGAGGTAATAAAAGATGGAGTAAAATACTTCAGTCCGATACGGATGATTCGGCCGTAGCTTTTGTTCCTGCTATCAACGGAGAAGGTTATCTGATTGCAGCAAGAACCTTCGATGACGAAGGCAATTCTGGTGAAGATAACTTACTAGCACTAGTTGATGCAGAAGGGCAAGAAGTCTGGCGAAAAACGACTGGCACTCAAAAAAATGATGTTTACAAGGGAATCGTACCCGTAGCCGATGGCTATATTCTAGCGGGTAATTCACCGGTCATCAATCCAACAAACAGTAAGAACGACATTGTCCTTTATAAGTTTGATGCCAACGGAAACAGTATTTGGACGAAAGCTTATGGCGAAGCAGAAGAATCGGAAGAAGTAAATGATTTAATCCTCACAAGTGATGGAAGTCTTGTGATCACCGGTACAGCAGAGAGTTCTGACCGACTATTGATCGCAAAATTTGACCTAGCAGGTGATTCCATCTGGTTTAAGAAGCACTTGGTAACTTCAATCGATAATATCGGTAATGAAGTGATTGAATTAGCTGATGGTGGTTTTGTAGCAGTTGGCTTTGCTTTTGTGGATCTAACTGACTCTGATATTCTAATCATTAGATTTGACGAGCAGGGAGATGAGATTTGGTCCTCTTTAGTGGGAGACAAAGGCAACCAAGATTTTGGAGAAAGTATTGCTGCAACGCAAGATGGTGGATTTGTGGTTACCGGTTACAATGGCAAAGATTTTGCCTTCATCAATGACTTGATCTTAATTAAGTTGGATGGAACTGGGAATGTAGTAACCAACCAAATTAGCGGAACGATCAAATACGCTGCTGAAGGCTGTGACAGCCCTGATTCCTTAGCTATAGCATTGGAAGATTGGTTGGTAGTGGCAGAGAGTGCAGACCAAACCTATTTTATTACCACGGATTCAAATGGGTTCTATACTGCGAAAGTAGATACTGGAACTTACACGATAAAAACTTTACCTCCCAATAATTTATGGGATGTATGTGAGCCGGAAATACATATTGTCGCGCTCAACGAGTTCTATGACACAACGGAAATCAATTTTGGCGTAACGGCAGGGGCAGATTGCCCAGCTATGAATGTAGATGTCACTACGCCATTTATTGTCAACTGCGAAAATGCAACCTATGCTATTTCTTACTGTAATCTAGGACCTGTAACGGGTGAATCAGCTTACATAGAAGTAGTTATTGATGAAGATTTAACCTTTATTTCTTCTTCGATTGCGCCTAGTAGCCAGGATGGATCAATGCTTACTTTCCAATTGGGAGATATTGGAAGTATGGAATGCGGCGAATTCATGATAACGGCTCAAATGGCCTGCGAAGGAATTGTGAATGGCCAAGCCACTTTTGTTAGTGCTAAAATTTATCCCGATACGATTTGTGAAGGGGTAGATGATTGGAGCGGCGCTAGTATCGAAGTGAGCGGCGAGTGCGATACGGAAACCGGCACTATGAACTTCCGTATTAGAAATGTTGGAGAAGCCAACATGATTCGACAACGAAATTATTTTATCGTTGAGGATCAGATTATGTTTCGCACCGCACCATTCCAATTACCCCGTTTACAAGACGAAGTCATCCCTATTCAATCATTAGAAGGTGCAACTTATCGCCTCATCGCAGAACAGGAAGAAGGACACCCTGGACAAAGCTACCCCACCGTAGCCATAGAAGGATGTGTCGCTGAAGGAGAACCATTCAATGTAGGAATGGTGACCCAATTTTCTGAAGATGAAGGAAATAGTTTTCAAGCAGTTGACGTACAAGAAGTATTAGCGATCGGATCCGGAGTTCTTATGAGAGGCTATCCCAAAGGCTATCAAGATTCTATAATAGATCAGAACACTGAGATTGAATACACAATTATTTTTGAAAACACTGGATCCGATATTATAGATCGATTGGTGATTCGGGATACCATGTCTTCCGCCCTAGACGTATCAAGTATTACGCTAGGAGCAAGTAGTCATCCCTATGAGTTCGAAATTTACAATGATGGTATCCTGAAAATCACCTTCGATGAAATCCAACTTCAACCAGGCGGTAGCACAGAGGAGGCTAATTCCCGCGGCTTCGTTCAATTCCGAATTGCCCAAAAACCGGTTAACGACGTGGGAATCGTAATCGAAAATGGTGCTACCGTCTATTTTGACTATGCTGCCCCGCAGCCTACCAATGTGGTAAGACATACTGTAGGTTGCACGGATATCGTGAATGCTGGCTGCATCATCAGTGATGTAAGTCCAGGACCAGGTAATCCGGAGGGCGTAAAAATAAAAGTTTCTCCAAATCCGTTTTTTGAATCAACATCCTTTGAAATTACAGGCACGGTTTTTGATGCAGTAGAGTTTAGTGTGTATGATGTAACCGGAAAGCTGGTCCGTACCGATCGTTTCAGAGGGAACAATTATGATTTTTATCGTAGATCTTTGCCAGGAGGTATGTATTTGTATCAAATGCGTAGTGAGGGTCGAGTGATCGCCACAGGCAAGATAATAATACGATAGTCATAATCCCATTAACAATCGGTTCCTTGCTCCTTGAGCAGGGAACCTCTAGATTGAAGTCGTCATTTTTTATTAATAAGTTTCGTTTTTTCTAAGAATTAGGTCGTCTTATTATTTCATGAGATTATGATTTGTTATTAGCAAGAGGCTCGGCAAGACAATGCCGGGCTTTTTTTATGTCTTTTTTGAAATAAATGGCTTGTATTTACACCAAAACGTCTTTCACTACCTTACCGTGCACATCCGTCAACCGGAAATACCTTCCCTGGTGCTTGAACGTAAACTTTTCATGATCGATCCCAAACAAGTGCATGAGCGTAGCTTGAAAGTCATGTACATGAACCGGGTCTTTGACAATATTGTAGCCAAAATCATCCGTTGCACCGTAGGAAAAACCTTTTTTTACTCCACCTCCAGCCATCCAGATGGTAAAACATCGAGGGTGATGATCTCGCCCATAATTTCCCATTTCCAATTTGCCCTGAGAGTAATTGGTACGCCCAAACTCTCCACCCCAAATCACAAGGGTGTCTTCCAACATCCCTCGCTGTTTCAAATCCTTGACTAAGGCCGCCGAAGCCTGGTCCGTATCCTTGCACTGATTGCTAAGGTTTCGGGGTAGGTTGAAATGCTGGTCCCAGCCGCGATGGTAGAGTTGGGTGAAGTTCACGCCTTTTTCCAGGAGCCTTCTAGCCAGAAGGCAATTGGCAGCGTAGGTGCCGGGAATTCTCGAATCGGGGCCATACATTTCGTATATGTAATCTGGTTCGTTCGATACGTCCATTACATCGGGAATGGAGGTTTGCATGCGGTAAGCCATTTCGTACTGAGCGATTCGGGTCCGGATCTCCTCGTCCTGTTCGCTTTGGTACTGAGATTCCTGGATTTTGTGATAAGCATCCAGCATCGCTCTTCTGGTTTGCGCATCGATGCCCGGTATATTGTTGAGATATAGTACCGGATCTTTACCCGAACGAAATTGTACACCCTGGTGAAGGGAGGGCAGAAAACCACTACCCCATAAGCGCGAATAGAGCGGTTGAGCGTTCAATTTACCCGTACCGTTAGATAACAATACGCAGAATTCTGGAAGATCTTTATCGCTTGTGCCCAGGCCATAGCTCAACCATGAACCGATACTCGGCCGTCCCGCTTGTTGGGAACCCGTTTGAAAAAAAGTGATAGCCGGATCGTGGTTAATGGCTTCGGTATGCATAGACTTGATGAAACAAATTTCATCGGCAATTTCTGCTGTATAGGGGAGCAATTCGCTCATCCAAGCCCTTGACTCTCCGTACTGTTTGAATGAAAATTGCGCACCAGCCAAGGGAAAGGACCTTTGTCCGGCAGTCATGCCCGTCACTCGCTGTCCTTGACGAACGGAATCCGGCAGTTCTTCCCCATTTAATTTATTCAAAAGTGGTTTGTAGTCAAACAAATCATGCTGGGAAGGGCCACCGCTTTGGAAGAGGTAGATCATCCGTTTTACCTTCGGCGAAAAGTGAGGGACGGTTGAGAGATTGGAATGAAGTAATTTGGAAAAAGCAAGTCCTCCCACCGCCATTCCGGAATTGAATAGGAAGTGACGCCTGCTGAGTAAATTTTTAGTGTCATCTATTTTCATTCGCAATTGATTAGACTAATTGATAGAAATATTAACCAGTCGATGATCTGAAGTCTGGTCCTAGAATCTACACACACACTTGCCCTCACCTCAACGCTGCACTAAAGTCTCATCAAAACTCATAATTGTACTGCATACTATCGTCATAGCCGCCACTTCCGCGGGATTTAATGACTGATCTGGCGGAAATTCACCCACTTTCATCAAGGCCTGACTTTGTTCTGGCTCTCTTCGATATTCTTGAAATTCTTTCTCTTCTAATTCACTTAGCAAGCTGACTGTTTCTAGTTTAGGCTGAAGCCCGGTCAGCAATCGATACGCTAGGGTGATTTGGTCTGTTTTGTTTTTCGACTCGCGGATAACGCTCTCGGCCATGATTCGGGCTGCTTCAACAAATTGAGGATCATTCAACATGACCAGCGCCTGCAATGGTGTATTCGTTTCCTGCCGGGAAGCAATACAAATATCCCGGGTAGGGGCATCAAAGGTAGTCATGGTCGGAGGGGGAGAGGTACGCCGCCAGAAGGTATACAGGCTTCTTCGATACAAATCAGCTCCGTGACTTTGCTCATAATGCTTCAATTGGCTGAATTCTCCTTTTTCGGACCACAGTCCTTCCGGTTGATAGGGCTTTACGCTGGGCCCGCCAATGTTTCTGGCCAGCAGCCCGCTTGCGGTCAGGGCAGCATCCCGGATCAATTCGGCTGAAAGCCTACGGCTAGGGCCCCTGGACAACAAACGGTTATCCGAATCTTGTGCCCGTTTCTCCAGGCTGCTACGCGAAGATTGCTGGTAAGTAGAGGAAAGAGCGATCAGCCGGAGTAGTGCCTTTAGGTCCCAACCCGATTCCACAAAGGTCACGGCTAGCCAGTCCAACAAGTCCGGATGCGTAGGTAAAGCTCCCTGATTGCCAAAATCATCAGTCGTTTTTACGATACCTTGCCCGAAGAAATGTTGCCAGAATCGGTTGACTGCGACCCGGGCCGTCAGCGGATTTTTTGGGTCTAGGAGCCATTGGGAAAGGTCGGCCCGATCCTTTAGATTATTTTTCCCTCCAGGTGGAACAGCTGCTGGGGTGCCGGCACTGACGGGTTTGGAGGGGGCATCATAGGCGCCTCTCGTTAGTACAAAAGTAGGTCTGGGTGCTGGGAGATCTTCCATTACCATCACACTGATCAGGGTGTCCTGGATGGCAAACTTCTCCTTTCGTAAAGCTTGTATTTTCTGTTGTGTTTTTTGGTGGGAAAGATTGTTAGTGGCTAAATAATGCTCCTTCCGTTTCTTAGTGGACGGGGGATCGATTGTTTTTGCGGTTGGTGGGTACAAGGCAGCGGCTTCGAGCTCACTGACTTGGCGAGCGTAGATTTTCAGCTCATCTACATACGCATAACCATCGTGATTCGTCTGGTAGGGTCTTCTCCCTCCTACAGTGAGGGCCCTTTTTCCATTGGCGATGCCCTGAGATAATTTGTCATAGCGGATATTCAGGGGTACCGCCTTACCATTTTTGTATAGCGTAATGCCCGCTGCTTTACCCGAGCCGTCGTAGGTAAAAGTCAGGTGTACCCATTTATCCGTATTAATTTTTTCTTCTCCCCGGACCTCTAGCTGGATAGCCGGATAACTGTGGATCAGGCGCATGGTTGGGTAGCCTTCATCAATGGCAATCTCGTAGCCCGGAAAATTATCGCCCTTGCTACCCAAATGGTTCAAAATACTCAAGTTGCTTTCTGCGTGAAAGGAACGGACATAAAAAGAGCTGCTAAAAGCATCCGCCCGATCGAATTTCACTTCCTTCTTGACGATATTGACAAAGTCATAACCCGAAACCCTGATGGCCTTCCCATGCACGCCTTCCTCGGAAGTCACTGAACCGGATAGATTGAACGTTCCCCCCGAAACCAGGCTTTGCTGCTGATTTTTTTCGCCTATCTGATCAAAGGAAAGGTCGACAATTAAGCCTTTACTTAGATTGATGCTCGGCTCCTCGTAAACGGAGGCTGGTATGGCAGCGGCTATCTGCTGAGCTTCTTCCTCCTGTTTTCTAATCATTCGGTCAATGAAATCGATCCGCTCATCCACTTCTTTCGAACTGAGAACCACTTCTGGACCTGAATTCCTGTCTCTTATACACATCTCCGAGCCCACGAGACCGAGGCTGATCTC
>CAJXUM010000016.1 GCA_913060855.1 uncultured Lewinella sp.
AGATCAGCCTCGGTCTCGTGGGCTCGGAGATGTGTATAAGAGACAGTTGATAAACTACATGAAGTAGGCTTTATCTACGATGGAATCATCATTAATGCCGGCGCATTAACCCATACTTCCATTGCCATTGCAGATGCGATCGGAGCCATTCATGCGCCAGTCATTGAAGTACATATCTCCAACATACATTCTCGCGAATCCTATCGACACCATTCTTACCTGGCAGCTAAATGTGAAGGTTCGATCATCGGCTTAGGCTTGAAAGGTTATGAATTGGCCGTTCAGTTTTTTATTTGATAAACTATGGCTTTTTAGGTGGCGCCAAGAAGGTCAAGTCTATTAAGCGAAGATTTCTCCGCCTTCCTATCTTGTATTTCTTATAACGGAAAAGCCTGGCGTAGGCCAAACCCAAGCCCATTGAGGTGCCTGTGACCACCGCATCCGACCACCGATAATTCGTATCAGGGTTGCCATCGGTAGCCGTACCAATAGCAGCGAAGGCAGACCAAGCGGCACCAAATAAGGCCAATTGCCCTCCCATGCGGGCCGCTCCAGGTTTGAAGTACCGAATGGCAGCAATGTCGTCTACTTTTACATATCGATCGCCAAAAATGATCAGCTTTTGTTCTACATTGAAATCTTCAATCACGCCTCGTATCCAAGTATCAGAATCGGTCAATAAATACTCCAAGGCTTCCCCCTTAAAGATTTTTTTAGCCTTGACTCTTCCTGCTGTTTCAATTTGTAATACTTTTTGGCTAGCTAGCGAAAGTGGAAATAGAATGCCACAGAAGATTAATAAAAGGTAAGCGTTCCGCATAGAATAGGATTTAGTTGATGTTATTCAACACAAAGATCATTTTAGGGGTTCAGGGGTTGGTTTGCAAAAGAAGAATTACTTATCCACTCACTCACAATTCTGTTACTTGCTATATTTTTTGCTCAAGCGTTTCAGTATTCGACTCATTGCTTCATAGACGGTGTCGAATGCTGGAATTTCCTTGCCCGTAAAAATGATCATCATCGCCAACTGCTGTTCGATAGGAGGTAAGTTATCATAAAAGTCGGGCTTCTGTAAACGATAAGCCTCCCGAATCAATCGTCTGATTTTATTCCGATCACTGGCATTCCTGAATTTTCTTTTGGGCACTGTTAATGCAAATTGTACGGGACTATTGTGCGCTTCATTCTGCACTTCCGTCCATACAATTCGAAGTGGATATTGCCCAAAGGAATGCCCCCCACCAAAAAGTTTATCAATGGTTTTCCGACTTTTTAAACGTTCTTCTTTCTTAAAAGTGAAAGTTTTTTCATTCATCTAATCAATTGATATTTAATGTGTTAGATTGCTTGTGTTTGAATTAGATAATTTTTCTTCTAGATAAGTTATGGAATTTTATGCCTTTGAGCGTCATACCATAGTCAATTATATTTTTTAACAATCAAATCACACTTACAATGGATCGTAAAATCGTGCTCTCGGAAAGACTAAACACTTTATCAAGAACGTATTTTTTTGACGTCAAAGAATCGACTAAAGGTAATCCTTATCTGGTTGTAACAGAAAGTTACAAACAAAAAGATGCTGAGGGATTTACTCGCAATAGCTTGCTGCTATTTGAAGACGATGCGCCCAAATTTTTAGAATTATTGACTAAAGTAGTGGGTGAAATGGCCGGATCAACCACCGGACAAACCGTAGAATAAGAACAAAGTGAAGTGGTATCTGGCAGGATATCTACCAGGTACTACTTCAATATCAAAACGCCGCTTTAAAAATTACACATGGAAAATACTACACCCTCAGTACGCCCGTACGTCAATAAATTATCTATCAAAGCCTGGGCTGAAGCCGACCGGCCAAGAGAAAAGCTGCAACGTCGAGGAAAAAAATACCTCTCTGATGTGGAGCTCCTTGCTATTTTGTTGGGCTCGGGCAGTCGGATCGAATCAGCCGTAGGTTTAGCGCAACGAATTCTTTCTGATCTAGAGAATGATTTGAATGCCCTGGGGAAATGTAATATGATCGATCTCAAGAAATTTCCAGGTGTCGGTGATGCAAAGGCCGTGACGATAATGGCTGCCCTAGAACTGGGCCGCAGAATGCAACTGACCGATATCAGAGAGCGACCACAAATTAAATGCAGTCTGGATGCCTTTAACGTGATTGCCCCGATTTTGGCGGATTTACCCCATGAAGAATTTTGGATTATCCTGCTCAATAGGGCTTCGCGGGTGCTGGATCGTGTCCAGGTCAGCCAAGGTGGAACAAGTGGTACGGTCGTGGATGCCAAGGTGGTTTTTACCAAGGCCTTGGAAGGTAGAGGGTCCTCGATTATCCTCTGCCACAATCATCCTTCCGGTAGTCTGTTCCCTAGTCAAGCAGATAAGGGACTGACCGAGAAATTGATAAAGGCCGGAAAACACATAGATGTACTCGTATTGGATCATCTGATTATTAGTGAAAATGGCTATTATAGCTTTGCCGATGAAGGTTTTTTTGATTAATCGCATTTTGAGAGAAGGTCATTTGGGCAGCAACTATTTAATATGTGAGGGATTTATTGGAAATATCTCTCACATTTTAAACCTTTGCGATTCAAAATACATTTCTATTGAATGGGAAATAGCCAAGGGACTAAAGATCTTAATAAGAACAAATTCGACTTCTTTTTGCTTAGGCGAGTAATTAGTTTGGCGAAGCCCTATCGACTTATATTTAGCTTAGCGGGAGGGTTGGCTGTTATTCTGGCCCCTTTAGCGACGATGCGGCCTTTTCTGATTCAGAAAATGGTAGATGATTATATCTTTCCCAATGATATAACCGGCCTGACCAATATTGTAATACTGGTCTTTGTTTTACTCATCATAGAAACCATTCTCCGATACGTATTCAATTACAGCGCGGGTTGGCTGGGACAATCCGTGATTCGTGATCTGCGTGTCAGGGTATTTCGCCATATTACGAGTTTACGTCTGACCTATTTTGATCGAACGGCTATAGGTACCTCCACAACAAGAACAATCAACGATATTGAGACGATTAATACGGTCTTTTCTCAAGGCGTGATTACGATCATAGCAGATGTACTCACTTTGATCGTCGTCTTATCTATTATGTTTTATACGAGTTGGCAATTGACTTTAATCTGCCTCACGACGATGCCTTTTTTAATGATAGCCAGCTACATTTTTAAAGAAAAGGTGAAAAAGTCATTTCAGATTGTGCGGACCCAGATTTCGAAGATGAATGCCTTTTTGCAAGAGCGAATTACAGGTATGCGTACCGTTCAAATTTTTAATGCGGAGCAGGATGAAATGGCTAAGTTTAAGACGATCAACAAAGCATATACGCAGGCCAACTTAGACTCCATCCTCTACTACGCTGTGTTTTATCCTGTGGTGGAAATTATATCTGCTGCTTCGCTGGGTTTGATGGTATGGTGGGGGGCGCAGCAATCTTTGCTCGAAAATGGGGTGACGCTTGGGGCATTAGTAGCCTTTCCGATTTATTTGAATATGCTCTTCCGACCTATTCGAATGTTGGCAGATAAATTCAATACGCTGCAGATGGGATTGGTGGCTGCAGAGCGGGTCTTTACCTTACTAGACCGCGACGAAAGAATTGATAATAAAGGCACAAATAAACCTGAGAAACTGACGGGTAAAGTATCTTTTGAAGAGGTGTTCTTTGCTTATCGGGAAAGAGATTATGTACTCAAAGGTTTGAGTTTTGATATCAAGGCGGGAGAGACTTTAGCCATTGTAGGAGGTACGGGTTCTGGTAAAACGACCATTATCAATATCCTGAACCGCTTTTACGATATTCAAAAAGGAGCCATTAAAGTAGATGGCGTCGATATTCGGGATTATGAGTTGCTCGCTTTTAGAAAACGCATCGCTATAGTTTTGCAAGACGTTTTTCTATTTGCAGGGACCGTACTTGAAAATATTACCTTGAGAGATGACCGATACAGTAGGGATGAGGTCATTAAAGCTGCAAAACTAATTGGGGCGGATAGGTTTATAGAAAAATTGCCAGGCGGATACGATTACAAAGTAATGGAACGTGGCGCTACCTTATCGATGGGCCAGCGTCAACTGATTTCCTTTGTCAGGGCATTAGTCTTTGATCCCGATATTCTGATTTTGGATGAAGCTACTTCGTCGATTGATCCCGAAACGGAATCAGTCATACAATTTGCGATTGAGACCTTGATTGCAAAGCGCACTTCCATCATTATTGCGCATCGCTTGTCGACCATCCGTCATGCCGATAATATTTTAGTATTAGAGAAGGGGCAGATCAAAGAATTTGGGCCACATGAAGACTTATTAAAAATGGATGATGGGCATTATCGTCAGTTATATGAAATGCAATTCTTGCAGTTGGCCGAAGAGGATTCCTAAGAGTTTTGGGATAGATATTTGCAGCCCAAATTGCTACCTCCAAACACGCTCTAAAAGCCTTCTACGCGCCTAACCAGGAAGAAGCCATCATCTCCCTGTTTCTGATAGAGTGGCATGAGTACGTAGCCATCAGAAGAAGCCGCGATAGGGCCACGCTTATCGTGTGCCAAAACCTCTCCTTTTTTTACGGCTTGGAAGTTTAAATAGCCGGGAATCATTTCAAATTGATCCCCTTCCAAAATGGTATGATAGTTAATTAGTTCTGTTACCTTAGGTAGATTCTTAGAGTATTGAATGAGTAACTCATCATGCCTGTTTTCGACATGTTCGGCCTTCACACAGCCAATCGTTCGCATGCAATTAGTAATAGCAGCGATAGCTCGGTTGACCGAAAGGGGTTCGTTGTGCTGGCCTGACTCAAAACAAACCGCTACCGTTTCAGGACTGAAGTTTCGATTATTAAAATAGTGGAGTGTTGTGCCTTGTATGCCACTTAGTAAACCCTTGACAACAGGAGCATGGAGTTCTATTCCAATTCGTACACTCTCTTCCTCATCCGTAGCTACGGTGAAGATTCCTCCTGTCGCGGTAGTCGTGTGCAGATCGAGAAGGACCAATCGATCCGGTTGATAGTCTTCTATCTCGGCTTCAATAATGGCAAGAAGTGCTTTAATCTCTTGCTCTTCTGGAGAAAGTTGCGAAGCATCCAATCGCTTACACTTGGCGACTGTTTCTGGCGTCCAAAGCCTATTGAG
Source organism: uncultured Lewinella sp. (assembly GCA_913060855.1). Classification (GTDB taxonomy): domain Bacteria; phylum Bacteroidota; class Bacteroidia; order Chitinophagales; family Saprospiraceae; genus DT-111. Next base: position 5,166 of record CAJXUM010000016.1, read on the forward strand.
ATCTTTCTGGATAAATCGCTTACCTGCTTGGATAGCTTGCAAATTCCCCCTAAGCCCCAATAATCGACCTTTGAAATAGAAATTTGGATTGGTGAGAGGTTCTATCTCCAGCATTTTCAACATAAGCTCAAGGGCCTGTATTCCCGCTGGTTCATTCCCATGAATACCTGCTAAACAAATAAGTAATGGGCCCGATTCTGTACCATTATATCGCCCAATGATTCTTTGCATAGCTCTACTGTTTCCCGAATGTGTTTTCGTACCAAAGTTTGTTGAGTCAAACTTAAAGAATTGGCATTGAAAAACGAGAAAAAAGGCAATAAAATAGCTGACGGAGTAAGTGAATACTCTTAGTAAGCATAATTTCCCTTCTGACGATCATTTATAGAACGATTCAAAAATAACTGGGATCAAATTTGCACAGGGATGAATAGTGCTGTTCTATAGGGTGAAGTTTTACAAAAAAAATAAGCCTAGAAATGAATGGCTAGGCAACAGCGCTTGCGGGGTTAGATTGAATTTTTTGAAGTCTAAGTTCCAAGAACTCGGCCCGAAAACCAGCATCTTGCAATAATTGCATTTCTGGATGATTCGGTTCGACGTGCATGGCTACATGGCCTCCTGTGTAACTAAGTGCTTTCTGTAGAACGGCTTGCATCAAATCTTCTTTTTCTCTGTGGTCTTGATGTGTCGCAGCAAAAACGAAAATATGATCGGGACTGTATCCCTCCATGCCGGTGCGATTAGCAACGACACAGGCAACAATTTCATTTTCAGCTTTAGCGACCAAAACAAAACCACCGAAAGAAGGCTTGAATTTCAAAGCATAATCAACTGCGTCACGAATGTGCTGTTCATTTGAATCGTTAACATGATCTCTTAGGAATCTAATTACGCCACTGGCCTCTCTAAGACTAATCCCGGAAAAGGCATTGTACAGGACTGTAGTGAATTCCATTTGTACGTGATTTTCAAAGTAAATGGGTTGATCGTATTATCAACACCGTAATAAAAATAAGGGAAAAAGTCGGCTATATCCAAATATTTAATACTAATTCTGTATTAAAAAAGGTTCGAATATGTCTTTAAGCGGTTCACCTTGCCGAGAAAACGGTCAAGGTTACTCCCTCGTATTTTGTCATTCATTTTCCAGAAGGTAGAGGTTTAAGGCGTATCGAGGGGATGAACTGTAACTTTCGATCTACTTTAGCGTTTTGGATATAGTAGAAATTTGACAATTCAATCTCCTTAACGAAGGAGGGATAGGATAAATTATAATATTATAGAATTTTGTAAATCTATAGCAGATGAAATACTTTTTCTCATTATTACTATTGATGGTGTTCTTTTCTTGGCAACTACCGGTCAATGGAGAATGGCGTAACAAGGTGGATCCTGCTGTAATGGCAACACTAGAAGAAGGAAAAAGCTTAGAATTTATAGTGTTGATGAAGGAACAAGCGGATGTATCGAGCGCCAGCCTTTTGCCAGATAAGGAAATGAAGGGATCGATGGTTTATAAAATGCTTAAGGAAATAGCTACCAAAACGCAAAAGAACGCCCTATCTCTGTTGAATAATTCGGGCGCTACCCATCACCCTTTCTATATCGTTAATGCGATTTATGCCAAAGGGGAAATGGATTTGGTACAAGAATTGGCACAACTCAATGAAGTCGCACAGATCCAACCCAACCCCTGGGTGAAACTCGATGAGCCAGAATATCGAGGTAATTATCAAGGAAACGCCCGAAGTTTAACCTGGGGCCTTTCCAAGACTGGTGCTGATCAGGTCTGGGATTTAGGGTACCGAGGGCAAGGAGTTGTCGTGGCAGGACAGGATACGGGTACAGAGTGGGAGCATCCCGCTATTCGCAATAAATACCGAGGCTGGAATGGGACCGAAGCGAATCACGCTTACAATTGGCATGATGCGATCCGCGAGATCAGCCCGCTACACAATGATGATACGATAGCTGCATCTAATAATCCTTGTGGGTTAGATATTATGGTGCCCTGCGATGATCATAGCCATGGTACGCATATCATAGGTACGATGGTGGGTGATGATGGCCAGGGTAATCAAATTGGATTAGCTCCTGATGCAAAATGGATGGCTTGTCGCAATATGGAACGTGGCTGGGGCTCACCAGCTTCTTATATCGAATGCTTTGAATTTTTCTTGGCACCGACTGATCTAGCAGGCAATAATCCCGACCCCGCTCAATCTCCCCATGTCATTAATAATTCCTGGGGATGTCCACCTTCAGAAGGTTGTAATGCAGGAAATTTTGAGACGATGGAAACGGTCGTTAATAACCTAAAAACGGCAGGTATAGTCGTTGTCGTTTCGGCAGGTAATAGTGGAGGTGGCGGTTGTGGAACGGTAAATAGCCCTGCAGCGATCTTCGAAAACTCTTTTACGGTAGGAGCGGTCTCATCCAATGATACCATGGCCAATTTTAGTAGCCGAGGAGTGGTCACGGTAGATGGAAGCCAGCGAGTTAAACCAAATATATCAGCCCCAGGCGTGGGCGTGCGATCGTCGGTCCGAGGTGGCGGTTATGCTACCTGGAATGGAACGAGTATGGCGGGCCCTCATGTAGCGGGTTTGGTGGCTTTGATTATCTCTGCCAATCCAGCTTTGGCGGGGCAAGTAGACTTAATTGAACAAATTATTGAAGAAACGGCAGAAGAGGCCTATTCCCGATTTACTTGTGGGGATGTTCCTTCCGACCAATTCCCCAATGCCATCGCGGGCCATGGTCAGATAAATGCCCTAGCAGCTATCGAAAAAGCCTTGGTCTTATCCAATAATAATGAGCCATTTGGAGCTGATAATTTGACAGTATTTCCCAATCCGACCAATGGTAATCTAACGATCGATATGGATACCTTGCAAGGTCCTGCTAAATTGGAATGGTTTAATAGCGCGGGACAGCTTGTCGGGTCAGAAAACTGGGAAGCTACTCGCCATTCACTCAAAACGCTAGACTTGTCTCCATTAACTACAGGTATCTACTGGTACCGCTTAAGTGTTGGAAAACGCTTATTTAGTGGGAAGGTGATTAAGGAATAAAAGGCTAGTTAGGTGTCTTTTGTACTTTGCCTTTTTTCGTTCCTGTTCTTTGGATGAAAAATAAGAAACCAGCGGCTACGGCTAGTCCAAACCAGCCCGGCCATTGCCAAATGCTAGACCAGTCATGGGTGCCATCTGTCAAAGTGTAGCCTTCGACGATATGGCCAGCTACATAAGAACCAAGAAAAGCGCCAAAACCCATCGTTACGAAAGTAATAAAGCCTTGTGCCGTACTTCGCATATGATTAGGTACTTGCCGATCTATAAATATTTGACTACTCAGCGTAGCGAAATTAAAAGCGATACCGTGTACGACGATACCCAGGTAAAGCATCCAGTGCCAATGAGAGTCGCCGCCCCAGGCAAAGAGTAAATACCTGCCACCCCAGATCGTCAGTCCAATGGCGATGATATATCGCAAACGAATTTTCTGTAGAAACCAAGGCAGTAGAAGCATCATCAATACCTCTGTCACCTGCCCAATAGTCATTTTACCCGCCGCATTACTCACGCCAATCTCATTCAAAAAAGGATTGACAAAGCTGTAATAAAAAGAAGATGGAATCCGAATTAGCGCAAGGGCTATGATCAGAATTAGGATTTCGCGTCTTTGAAGAAGCTCCAGCACTTCCTTTCCAAATACATCCCTCAAGGCAAATTTATTGGGTTGTGGTTGTGGAGGCGTATGGGGTAAAGTCAGGCAATACAGGCCCTGAATAAAAGAAAACACCGCTGAAATACGCATCGGTAACACCTCCTGTTCTATATCCATGTAGCCAATGACTAAGCCGATGATAATCCAGGAAAGACTGCCCCAAACGCGTACCCGAGGGAAATCCCTGGTCGCATCTTTTACATGGTGAAGAGAAAGGGAACTAGTCAATGTAAAGGTCGGCATGTATAACATCGTATACAAGATCAAGGTGGGGTAAAACCACTCGAAAGACGTCAAATAGGAAGCCGCCCACATCACTACACCACCTACTATATGAAGTATAGATAAGAGTTTTTCAGTAGAGAATAAACGATCGGCCAATACTCCCATGAAGAAAGGCGTAATCGTCGCTGCAATCGCCGTTGCACCATACACCAATCCCACCTGCGGACCTGTAAAGTGCAAGGTTTTTAAGAGGTAGGTCCCGAGCGTTACATACCAGCTACCCCAAATTAGGTATTGAAGAAACTGCATTAAAGAAAGCCGAAAATAGAGCTGTCGACTCATGGAGGTTTCTGCCATTGGATAGCTTTGAAGGGCAAAGATAATAGCCTTTTAGAAATAGTAAATATTGGATACTTTGTTGTGAGGCGGGCCAGAAGGGTGAGCCTATTTGGGCAAGCAGAGAATTTGCTTTAGACCTACTCTCTTTTAAGATTGGAACTTTATATCTTTGTAGCCGTTAAAAGAAGAATGATAATACACTGTACGCTACATTTTTTTGAGCACCAATCGCCCCAAACCTATTCTCTCCCTTAATAGTTGTAATTGGCCCTATAGTGTCATAGCCATCTCTTTTGCTATAATACTTTTTGTATACCGATAAACCAGGACCAGAACTTCAAAATGGGAAAATACGAGTTACAAAGTCACTTCATTAGATATAGTTTTTTTGAACTAGGCAAGTATGGTATGCAGATTTGCCTATTCCTACTTTTACTATCTAGTTCTCTTTCCTCTTGGAGCCAGCCTACCCTCCAATTCCAAAACTTCACACAAAGAGATGGCCTAGCTAGCAATTATGTTTTAAGCATTTGTCAAGATTATCAGGGGTTTATCTGGATCGGTACTGAAAATGGGCTCAATAGGTTTGACGGGCAACAATTTGTAAGCTTTCGTTTTGATCCAGAGGATACACAAACGCTAGACAATAATTGGGTTAGGATTATCATTGAAGATAGTCATCAGACCCTATGGATGGGAACTGAACGGGGGTTGAATCAATTGGATCGGTTAACAGGGACAATTGAGCGAATACCCCTGTACAGAGATGGGAAACAAATATCAGATATTGTCAAAGATATTTTTGAGGACACTACAGGCAAGGTATGGATTGTTACAGGTAAAAATGGATTATTTCGATTAAACAGATCCAAGAAACAAGCTGAACACTTCATTTACGGTCAACCTTTTCTCAACGCTAATGAAAGCCTCCGGATTTTCAATCTGGTGCATGCCACTGAGAATGAATTATGGATCGCCACCTCGGCAGGCATAGATCGCCTAGATAAAAACGCCAAAAAAATTATTACTTATTATTTCCCTGATCAGGATGGTTTATACAAGGGAGAATATGATCTGATACCTGGCCTATCGACTCCCAGGGGCAAGATTTTTGCAACTTTAGAGGATAAAATTTATACACTTGATACCGAAGCAGTATCTCCTCAAATTGAAGTATTCGAAATAGAAAGTAGCGCTTCAAAATTAGGGAAATCCTTTACCCGGTCTCTGCTTATCGACTCTCATGGAGTGCTATCTGTCCCTTCCTTCAAAAACTTAAGCCTTATTGACTCAAAAACAGGGGAGCAGCAATTAATGCAGGGAGCAAAACAAAAAGAAGAGGACCTTTTTCCCGACTTTGTTCATACTCACTTTATAGATAGGCAAGGAAACTACTGGATAGGTACGGCTGGAAGTGGTCTATATATGGGGCGCCATCATCAGGAGGTTTTTAGTTTGATAGAAAATGATCAGACGGACCCCAATTCCATAGCTAGTGGACAAGTTCGCAGTCTCCTAGAAGATGATCAAGGAAACCTGTGGATTGGTATTTTAAATCATGGGATCGAACAATTCATGTATAATGTAGACAATGACTTGCAGAAAGTAAGGTCAATCATTCCTGATCCAACACAAAACAATTCGCTTGCTAGTAAACGCATCATCAAACTCATTGAGGGTTCGAACAATTCCATTTGGATTGCTTCCAACGATCAGGGTTTATTCAGGATGGATAAAGGGGCTAATCAATTCCAGGTCTATTCTCATCAAGCGGAAGATTCTACCAGCATAAGTGCTGACCGGATTTGGGCCCTTGCGCAAGATAAAGGAGGAGATATATGGGCAGGGACCTGGCAAGATGGATTGAACAGGCTTAATCCCCGCACGGGAGAAATCACACAATACCGTCGAGAACCTCAAAATCCTAATTCACTGAGTAATGATAATATCAGGTACCTCTTATCTGGCAAGGAGGGTAAACTCTGGGTTGGGACTGAAGGAGGTTTGAATGTCTTTGATTCAGAGACTTCATCCTTCCAGCATTTCAGGCATGATCCTGAAAATCCGAATTCCTTGTCAAATGATATGATTTGGGCAATCTATCAAGATTCGAAAGGAGGCCTGTGGATAGGAACCGATGTTGGACTTAATCACTTTGATTTCGAACGCCAGACCTTCCAACATTACTATGAAAAAGATGGCCTGCCGGATAATACGGTCTATGGAATTCTTGAGGATGAGGCTGGTGTCATATGGATCAGTACAGAGAATGGCTTAGCCCGACAACTACCTGCTGATTCTGATGTTCGCTTTCTTCCCCTAGGACTAGAGCATGGAATAGAAACAGTCTCCTTTATACCTAAAGCTCATCTCAAAAGCGCGACTACAAAGCAACTTTACTTCGGAAGTACAGAAGGTGTCTTGGTTGTCCGACCAAATTTACTTGTTTTAGATAGTCTTAGTCCTCAGCTACTTATTCATACGATTACCAAAACTAATCCTTACGAAGGATCTATTTCTGAAGTTACGGATCACTTTGTAGAGTCGACCCAGCGAAGTATTCAACTTAAATACCCCTATCGTACGCTTACACTTTCTTTGTCAGATCTGAATTGGTCATTGGCACAAAATCATCGTTATGAATATCAGTTATTGGGACTGAATGATCAATGGATCCCATTGGCTAAAGATTTAAAAGTGACATTTGCCAACCTTGCTCCACGAAACTATCGCTTACGTGCGAGAGCTGTCACACTCGAAAATGAAACTTCAGATGTATTGGATATCATCGAAATAAAAGTCTTTCCTCCATGGTGGCATAGCCGCTGGGCCTATCTGTCATATACGGTCCTTATCTTAGGTTTAATTTACATCCTTTATCGTTTTCAACTTCATCGTCAATTAGAAAAACAGGAAGCCAGGAGCCTTAGAGAGCTCGATGCCCTAAAGAGTAGACTCTATGCCAACATCACGCACGAATTCCGTACGCCCTTGACTATTATTCTTGGGATGATCAATCAGTTGGAGAAAGACCCTAAGCGATGGCTGAAAGAGGGGGCAAACATGATTCGAAATAATGGTTCTAACTTGTTGAACTTGATCAATCAAATGCTGGAGCTTCAAAAGGTCGAATCTGGAAATTTGAAACTAAACCTACAATATGGAGACATTGTTCCATTTCTTCAGGTCATCACGGAACAGTTTCAGGCCTTCGCGATAAGTCAGGAACAGAGCTTGAATTTCAAGCTAAGCGACAACACTATTAAGATGGACTTCGATCAGGAGAAAGTTCTTCGCATTGTATCTAATCTGCTGTCCAACGCTATTAAATATACGCCGGAAAAAGGAACGGTTACCTTCGAGGTCTCAGTCGAATCCAGTCAAGGCCAAATGGCACAGCCTGAGTTACTGCTAAAAATATCGGATAGCGGTCCAGGAATTCCTGAAGAGGAATTGTCATTTATATTTGATCGCTTTTATCGCGCTAATAATAATGATCAAAGCATGGAAGTTGGTACAGGGATCGGACTTTCTCTTACACAAGAATTGGTAAGGATTTTAGGTGGAAGAATTGAGGTGACGAGCCAATTTGGAATAGGATCGAGCTTCCAGGTTTTTCTTCCAATAACAAAAAAATCAGCAACGAATAGCCAGCTCCAGGCGATTAATATTCCGATGGCTACATTTGGCAAGAAAGGGCTGATGTCGGTAGAAGCACCAACATCTCTTGAATTGCCAATCGCTCTCCTTGTAGAGGACAACCCTGATATTGCTCAATATTTACGAATCTGCTTGAAAAGCTCTTATAAAGTGATCGAAGCAGTAAATGGCCAAGCAGGAATCGATAAAGCCTTAGAAACGATTCCAGATATTATCATCAGTGATGTCATGATGCCTGAAAAAGATGGCTTTGAACTTTGCGAATTCTTAAAAGACGACACTAGGACTAGTCACATACCACTCATCCTCCTAACAGCGAAATCTGACGTTGAGTCGAAGATCAAAGGATTGAAATATGGTGCAGATGATTACCTAGCAAAACCCTTCCACGAAGAGGAGCTGCTAGTTCGAATGCAAAATGTACTGGACATTCGTCGAAAATTACAAAAACGCTACCAAAATCTTTACAAAGACAATTCAACAGGCCAGCCTGAGTCTTCTCCCAATCCGGAAGATGCTTTCATCCTAAGGATTAAGGCGGTTTTTGATGAAAAAATGGATGATCCGCAATTTGATCTCGATGCTCTCAGTCAAGTTTTGCTCCTCAGTCGATCTCAATTAGGACGAAAAGTAAAGGCCCTGACCGGGCAATCCCCCGCCGTTTTTCTTCGGTCTTTGCGCCTCCAAAAAGCGAGACATTTACTACTCACCTCTAGTTTAACTGTAAAAGAGGTAGCTTATGATGTTGGCTTTTCCGATCCTGCCTATTTTTCTAGATCATATTCCGAACGATATGGAGAAAACCCCAGTTTTACTAGCAGTTCATAGGTGAATACACATATAGTCCATGCCAATGCGCATATAGTCCATGTACTTTTTTACCATCTCCTCGATCTTTGTTTCCGACAATCAAAGCCGCTGAATCCTATTCTCTTTGCCTTTTTTTTAATACCTAATTATTCTATTCGGCTTATCTAAAATACTCAAGTATTGGCTTTTAATTTCTCGCTATGCAGAATACATATAACAGATAACCAGGAGATCCAATCGCTTGCCTTTTATGAGGTGGAGAACAATGAACTCAAACTTAAGGTGATCACCAATCATTTAACGGTGTATCCCAATCCATTTTCGAACCTGACAACAATCGAATTTAGCCTATCCGAATTGGAGCAAGTAGCCTTGAAGGTGTTCAATCAACAAGGACAATTAGTGAATAAGCTGATTGACAGCCAGCTGGAGCCCGGCAAGCACCAAAGACTTTGGGATGGTTCGGCCTTCGGCGGGACCAAATTGCCTGCAGGTATCTATTTTATTCGCCTACGGGTAGGCAAAAAATGGATAACGGAAAAGGTTTCCTTGGTGAGAGACTAAAGACAAAAGCATTTAGGAGGAATTGAAATAGATTTTTGAGGGAGTTCCATATTTTTTTGGAGCTCCCTTTTTGGTCGTACTTTTGCAGCAATGATCGCTTTTTTGCAAAATCCAAATCAATGTCAAAATACCATCCCTACCTAAAAATAGCTCCGGAAGTACAGACTGCTTTGCAGCACAATCGCCCGGTGGTAGCGCTCGAATCCACCATTATCGCTCATGGCATGCCCTTCCCCCAAAACAAGGAAACTGCATTGGCTGTTGAAGCGGTGATCAGATCAGAAGGAGCCATTCCTGCAACCATTGCGATCCTTGATGGTCATTTAGTGGTAGGATTGAGCCCAGCAGAAATTGAAATTCTCGGGAGAGACGGAGAGAAAGTAGCCAAAGTAAGCCGTCGAGACCTGCCTTTTATTGTATCCAGGCAACAAAATGGGGCGACAACCGTAGCTTCTACTATGATTATTGCTGCGATGGCAGGCATTCGGGTTTTTGCGACAGGAGGAATTGGGGGTGTACATCGTGGAGCCGCAGAAACCATGGATATTTCAGCTGATTTGCAAGAATTGGCGAAAACATCGGTGGCAGTGGTCTCCGCAGGAGCTAAATCAATTCTAGATCTTGGTCTCACCTTAGAATATTTGGAAACGTACGGCGTTCCTGTTATCGGGTACAAGACCGATACATTTCCAGCTTTTTATACACAGGAGAGTAAACTAAAAGTGGATTATCGTTTGGATTCTCCCAAAGAGGTGGCTGAAGTACTCAGCCATAAATGGAGAATGGGGTTAGAAGGAGGCGTTTTGATCGCCAATCCAATTCCCGGTCGTTTCAGTATGCCGCCGGCCTTGATAGCATCACGGATTGAGGAAGCGCTGGCCGAGGCTGCAGCAGAGAATATCAAAGGGAAAGCCCTAACGCCCTTTTTGTTGGCCAAAATTGAATCCTTAACAGGAGGAGACAGTTTAAAGGCTAATGTTGAGTTGGTTTTGCATAATGCCAAGTTGGGCGCTCAAATAGCAATGGAAATGTCGAAATGATTTGAAACATAAGGTATTTTTGTACCTTCGTACTCCTTTTTTTGCATCGGCTTGTGGGACATTGGTCAACATGCCACCAGCTTGATTCATTATAGCTGGTAGTAGCTGAGAAACACACAAAAAACACAAAATGATTACCTATATCAAAGGGGTAATAACTTTTAAGACCCCTACCTTTATTATTGTTGAAACGGGAGGCATTGGATACCACGTTAATATCAGTTTGAACACTTATGTCCAAATTGAGAAACTGGAACAGATCAAAATCCTTACCTACTTACAGGTCAAAGAAGATAGTCACACCCTTTACGGTTTTGCGGATGATCCTGAAAGGCACCTTTTTATTCTATTAATTTCGGTATCGGGAATCGGCGCTAATACCGCTCGGATTATCCTATCCTCCATGAATCCAGATGAAGTGAAATCAGCTATTCTTTCCGAAAATGTAGCTGCTTTTAAACAAGCCAAAGGGGTAGGCCCCAAAACAGCTAAGCGAGTTATCTTGGATTTAAAGGATAAAGTGCTTAAAGAAAGTGGCGATACACCTTTAACTTTCACTCCGCAAGACAATAGAAGTCGGGAAGAAGCGTTATCAGCATTGGTAGCTTTAGGTTTCGCTAGGATACAAGTTCAGAAAGCACTAAACAAAATTTTGAAAGAACAACCTAATGTGACTAGTGTAGAGGAATTGATTAAACTCGCTTTGAAACAGCTGTCCTAGAATCAGGATTGGAATAGCGAAAACTTGGGTGTTTTTGTTTTCCGATGACCCAGCTTCTTAGAACCCACTGCAAATAAATCATGTTAAAATCCTCTGCTCAATCCCAAATCTGTCTCTTATACACATCTCCGAGCCCACGAGACCGAGGCTGATCTC
>CAJXUM010000017.1 GCA_913060855.1 uncultured Lewinella sp.
GCGTCAGATGTGTATAAGAGACAGGTATGCGCAGCCGGTGGAAGACAATGAAAATGCAACAGAAGATTTTTTCTTGAAACATTTTACTGCCATATCAGGTAGAATACAATGGTCGGAAATGCCGACTTTTTTGCAAAATAAGAACGAGCAATCACAGCAAGAAGTACCCGAAGGCAAATCACTAACGTACTGGATTAAATTCTACAGTATAGTGGGCGGTTGGGATAAGGCACAGCGCCATACCCAGCTGATCAAACAACAGTAAGCTTGAAAACCGATTACAGCACACCAATTCATTATATCGTATGGCGATTCACCATGGGTGGAGCGGAACTATCTGTTCGGCATTATGCCAGGCAATTTGGGCCAAAACGGCCGCTTTTTGCTTATAGCCTACGCAAAGCTACCCATCAAATTTTTGAAGGCTTACCTATTCAAACGGCAGAAGGTGAAAATGGTAATTGGCAATGTTATCTCAAGTATTTTCAATATTGCCGGGCAAATCGGAATGATCTTTTCCATCTTCATAATGCAGGTCCAGTAATCGCTCTGGTTACAGTGTTGGCAGGGGTGAAAAATCCAATTTATCATATACATGGGACGATCTATTGGCACAATGCCAAGCAGAAAATATACTTGAAATTTGTGTGGTTTTTACTCACTTTTTTTCGTCTTACTTATGTCGGCGTATCGAAACATAGCACAGATATTTTCAAGCGAGATGCCATAAAACGAGATCCATTAATCATATATAATGGCCTCGAGATCGAGCCGTTTCAAAATAAGCTGCACAAGCGTACGAGTGTAAAGAAAATTGGCTATGCAGGTCGATTATTCAAGGGTAAGAATGTAGATCTAGTGATTCGATTGTTTGAGGAGGTCGCGGCAGATTATCCAGAAATGGAATTACATATAGCGGGGGATGGCGTACTAAGGCCAGACTTGGAAAAACAAGCCCAACAAGGCCCTTATGCAGATCGCATTAAGTTTCTAGGGTTTATCAATGATATGCCAGGCTTCTATGCCGATATGGATGCTTTTGTGTTTCTAAGTGCTTATGAATCATTTGGGAATGTGCTAGCAGAAGCCTTGCTGACTGGTTGCCCAGTCTTGACGAGTGATATACCCGTTTTCAAAGAAATCTATGGGGAGGAATCGGATTTCTTATTAGGCGATTATCGAAACTATGAACAAATAACCCAGAATTTCAAAGCTGCTTTAGCAAACTATCCGCGCTTAGCCGATCAAGCCTATGCATTGAGCGATGAAATGCGAGAGCGATTTAGTATCGAAAAGCACCTTTGTCAAATCGAACAACTCTATGAGAACCATTAATCCGCCTGTCATCTACTACCATTCTATTGCGCCCGATCTATTCAAAGGCTGGGTCCTGGATTGGCTGACCATGAAACTTCGCTTTTTTGAGGATCAAATGACTTACCTCAAGGAAAATGATTATCAGTCCATGTTTCTGGATGAATGGTTAGATTATCGACAAGGAAGAAAAAAGACAGCAGGGAAGGAGGTGTGCCTGACGATTGATGATGGTTTATTAGACAATTGGGTATATGCCTACCCAGTAGCCAAAAAATACGGACAAAAAATAACGCTATTTGTTTCGCCCGAATGTGTTGATCCACGGGATCTTCTACGTCCAACGCTTGAGGATGTTTGGGCGGGCAATTGCACAAAAGAGGAGCTTGATGCTCGAGGATATATGTCCTGGAATGAAATTAGAGCGATGCAAGAATCTGGCTTCGTCGATATCCAATGTCATACCATGTCCCATGCGAAATATGTCAAATCTTCAAAAATAGATAGCTTCTATTATGGTGGCTACAAAGGCTTGCATCCGATTTTAAACGCTAATCCGGCTATGCGGCCTTATTACATGGCTGATGCTGATTTCGAATCTCGTTTGCCCATTGGCACACCGATTTTTGAAGAAACATCTTCTGTCGTTACCCGACGGCATCATGTCAATCCTGATTTCATCCAAGAAGTGGTTAACCTAGCACAGAGCTATAACTTCAAGGATATTGCTCAGCGCGCCATTTTTGAGAAGCAGGCGAGAAAGATTCACAAATCTTATGAAGCCGTTCAGAATGTGATAGCCTATATCGAACCAGAGGAGGACTTCAAGAAAAGGATGGAGTATGAAATATTGGATTCGAAAGCAATTATTGAAGAAAAGCTAGGCAAACCCGTAGAGTTTATGTGTTGGCCACACGGTGATAATTCAATGGCAGCACATGAATTGGCCAAAGAGAACGGATATCTCGCTACAACTTCTGGCAAAATGTTGGGAGAAGGAGACAAACTAGATCGTATTCCTCGTTTTGGCGCCTCTACTTCCCGTGAAAACATATGGCTGAGTCGTCAAAAATTCAATTACAAAATCGCAAGCCATTTTCAAAAGCAGCCTTACTATACCGTTTGGTTAGCCAATGAGGTGAAGAATCGAGTATTGAATAAATCTCCCTACTAGCTTAATTTACGACTGAGAACAACACTATAGACTGTTTGAACAACAACCCATGGAAAAATTGCATTTCGCCATATTAAAAAATGAAATCCACGACAATCATTTGTTGTGGGAGGCTGTTTGTCGTGAACGTGCGGACCAACTCACTGCTACTACTATTGATCTTACGAAATCAGATTGGTTAACACAATTCAAAAAGCACAAGTTTGATGGTTTACTAGCGATCCCTCCGGCGCAAAGCACCGCCTTTAAGACGCTTTATGATGAACGAATCGGCATTCTGCACCAAGTCTTTGATATTCCTGTATATCCTTCTATGGAGGAAATTATGATTTACGAGAATAAAAAATACTTTTCCTATTGGGCCGTTGCTAACCAGATTCCACATCCCGCTACCCAAGTTTATTATTATGAAAAAGAAGCGATTGAGTCCTTGGAACAAGCGACCTTTCCGATTGTGGCCAAGACGAGTATTGGCGCATCGGGTAGGGGAGTGAGCATCTTGAAAAGCAAGCAAGAAGCGATTGACTATATCAAGCTGACTTTCTCAGGTGAGGGGGCCAATCGAAGTGTCGGACCCAAGTGGCGTAAGAAAGGCTTTGTTGGTCGAGTCATCAAGAAAATGCTTGATCCTAAAGCTTTCAAGGCTAAGCTAACGCAGTACCAAAATGTAAGGAATGATATTCAGAAGGATTTTGTCATCTTCCAGGAGTTTATTCCACATGACTACGAATGGAGATGCGTGAGAATTGGCGAATCGTTCTTTGCCCATAAAAAAATGGTGGAGGGCGAGAAGGCCAGCGGTAGCTTGTTGAAGGGATATGATAATCCGCCTTTGGCATTGCTTGACTTTGTAAAAGAAGTGACGGATGAGAAAGGCTTTTATTCACAAGCCGTCGATATTTTCGAAGCACCGGATGGGCGATACCTCATCAATGAGATGCAGTGTATTTTTGGCCAATCAGATCCTTACCAAATGCAAGTAGATGGTGTGGTAGGAAGATATGTTCACCAAAACGGCCAATGGATTTTTGAAGAAGGAGACTTCAATCGTTTTGAATCCTATTTGCTACGAATAGATCATTTTGTAAGCTTACTAAAAGGGGAATTCGCTAATGTCTAATTCGAATTCCATACAACCTATTGGAGGCTTCCTCGAATTCGATTTACCACAAATCGGAGCTTCCTATCATCCTGAGGCCATTCCACTCTCTACCGGTCGCAGCTGTATTAATTTTATTGTGCAGCAAGAGCAGATAAAGCGGTGTTATATCCCCTTTTATTCCTGTGAATCAGTAGTAGAACCCTTTGAAATCAATGAAGTTGAGATCATCTTTTATGAAATCGATGAACAGCTTGAGCCTGTCAATTTACCCGATTTAGCAGAAGACGATTACTTCTTATATATTAACTTTTACGGTATTAAAACCGCTGTTGTTGAACGTTTGATAGCGCGATATGGCCGCCGACTCATTATAGATAATGTGCACTTGTTTTTTGAGAAAGGCTATGCCACTAACTGGTCTTTCACATCGGCCAGGAAGTACTTTGGAGTCCCCGATGGAGCCTATCTTTATCCTCCGCAAGACCGTTCAATTACTATCAGTCTACCACGATATAGTCCCTCGTCCGTTGATCACCTTATTAATCGATTGATCGGTGATAGAGAACTAGCCTACCAACAAAATCTGGCTTACGAAGGAGCACTAAGCCCGAAATTGGAAAAAATGTCCCACTTTTCAGAAAAAATGCTCCAAGCTATTGATTATCAGAAAGTAATTGAAATTCGTCAGGAGAATTTTTCCTGGCTACACGAGCAACTATCTGCGTATAATCAGCTTATCATTAATGTCCCACCTAACACAACCTGTTTCCGTTACCCATTTTTACCCGCTAAGCTTATCCCGAAAGGGCCGTTTTATGCGCAGCAGTTATTCATCCCAACTTTTTGGTCGGATGTGAATAATCGAGACATAGAAGGCTACAATTGGGAAAAACAACTAAGTAAACAATTATTCCCCTTGCCAATCGATCATCGTTATCGCAAAGATGATTTGAAGCGATTGGTAGACTTCATATTAGATCAAGTATAAGCATAAAACAAAAACAAAACTCAGATCATGAAAGTGCTATTCGTATGTAGTGGCAATTCCAAGTTTTATGATGTTGCTCCATTCATCAGATCTCAAGGAGATTCTCTTGAAAAGCAAGGAGTACATCTTACTTATTTTTCCGTTTTAGGAAGGGGAGCGCTCAATTATCTCAAAAATGTATCAAGACTTAGAAAAGTTATCAAAGAAAATGACTTTGATGTCATTCACGCTCATTATAGCTTTTGTGGATGGGTAGCTGTTTTGGCCTTTAGTGGACTGCCAGTGATTTTATCCATCATGGGAGATGACGCCATTGGAACGCCTAATGCTGAAGGGAAACTAACCCTTAGAAGTCGAGCCTTGATGTTTCTATCCTGGGCTATCCAACCCTTTGTTACCGCCATTATTTCAAAGTCGCCGAACCTAGAAGCAACGGTGTATCGAAAGAAGGTCTCCTACTTAATCCCAAACGGGGTTAGAATGGATCAATTTTCTTTTAGACCCGATGGTTATCGAAAGGAATTAGGTATGGACCTGAATAAACGCTATGTGCTGTTTATGGGTAATCCCACCGATCGCAACAAGAATGCAGCTTTGGTTCAGGAGGCGATGAAATATGTCACTCATCCCAATGTGGAACTACTTATGCCTTATCCCGTATCACATGATACAGTGGCTAAGTACCTCAACTCAACCGATGTTTTCACCTTGTGCTCTTTTAGCGAGGGTTCTCCTAATATCGTGAAGGAAGCCATGACCTGTAATCGCCCCATGGTAGTGACATCAGCAGGAGATGCAGCATGGGTAGTAGATGAAACCCCTGGTTGCTTTGTGGGCACCTATGATCCTAAGGATTTTGGAGAAAAAGTGCAAAAGGCTTTGGAATTTGCTGAAACGGAAGGTTTGACGAAAGGAAGAGAACGAATTCTCCATCTAGAGTTGGATGCTGAAACCATTGCTGCTAAAATCATTGCCCTCTACAATAAGATCAGTAAGAAAAAGCAATTTTCCACCACTAGCATTAGTTAATGCCCAATGAAATTAGCTTTCAAAATATTGCGATACAGTGGTTTAGCCTTCTTTTTTAGAGAATACTTCCAGCGGAATAAGCTTAGTATTCTGATGTTCCATGATATTGACCGAAAGACGGCAAAACAATCTTTTGAATACCTGGCTAAGAAATACAACATCATTAGCCTGCAGACTTACCTGCAAGCACGGCAAAGTGGGGATCTGAAGGCACTTCCGTCGAAGGCCATGATTATCACTTTTGATGATGGACACAAGCAGAATTATGAGATTTATCCCATTCTGCAATCCTTAGGTGTTCCAGCTACGATCTTCTTGTGTTCAGGGATTGTCGATACGCATCGGCATTATTGGTTCAAAGAAAATAAGACGGGGCAGAGCACGGATTCACTGAAAAAGCTAAGCCATCAAGAACGACTTCAGCAATTAGACGCTGCGGGCTTTCAACCAGAAAAAGAATTTGAAGAAAGACAAGCTTTGACTAGTGCGGAAATACTGGAAATGAAATCGGCAATTGATTTCCAGGGCCACACCGTTTTTCACCCCTGTTTGCCTACCTGCACGCCAGCGGAGGCGAAATGGGAGATAGACACTTCAAAGCAAGAACTAGCCAGCAAATACGATCTCAAGATCAATGCATTTGCCTATCCTAACGGAGATTATTCCGATCGGGATATCAATTTATTAAAAGAAGCAGGTTACCAATTGGCAGTAACGGTCGATCACGGCTACAACGACGCCAATACTGACTTGTTTCGCTTAAAGAGACTAAGTAGTAATGATACCTCCAATATGGATGAGCTGATTGTCAAAGCCAGCGGTCTATGGGGATTCATTAAAAAACTTAGCGGGAATAAACCAGGGCATGGCTGGACCGATGAGGTCACGCCTGCCAAAGCAAAAACGCTTTCAATTAACAAATAAAAATTCAACAGCGCTTCATGGACATACACTTATACACCTATAAAGATCAATTAGAAGGTCAAGCCCATTTGACTCAATTTGAGTCTTTTGTCCAAACACACCCGAATGGCAACTTTTTTCAAAGCCCTGCTTTTTTTGAATTCATAAAAGGAGTCAAGGGCTATCGCCCATTCCTTCTGGTTGCTACAGATCAGACGAATCAAATTATAGGTTCACTCCTTGGGGTTTTCCAATCCAATGGTGGGAATATAAAATCTTGGCTCTCTCGTAGACTCATTATTTGGGGCGGTCCTTTGGTATCGGCGGATACACCGGCAGCGGAAGGTGCTATTGTAACTGATTTACTCAAAGCCATGAAAAAAGAGGCGGGAGGTAATGCCATTTTTGCGGAGTTTCGGAACTTCTTCGATATGACGGCCTGGAAAGGCGCTTTTGAAGAGCAAGGTTTTGAATTCAGAGCGCATCTGAACTTCCTGGTGAAGACCGATGAAGAAGCGGCCGTACGTAAGCGAGTGAGTAAGAGCCGAATGAGGCAGATCAAGTCTAGTATTAAATTAGGGGCCACCATCGAAGAAGCGGCTAATGAGGCCGAGGTGATGGACTTCTACAACATCCTAGAAGTATTATATAAAGAAAAGGTCAAGAAACCATTGCCAGGCGTGGAGTTATTCCTTCACTTCTACCGCAATCCTGAACGCTGTAAATTCTTTGTCATCAAGCATGAGGAACGAGTGATAGGGGGTATAGTTTGCCCTATTTTCAATGATAAAATCATCTACGAATGGTATGTTTGTGGGGCTGATGGGGAGATCAAAGGCTTACACCCAAGCGTACTGGCTACCTGGGCACCCATTGAATATGGTTTTAAGAACGGCTATGAGCATTTTGATTTTATGGGAGCGGGTAAACCCGATGAGGATTACGGCGTGCGAGAGTTCAAAGAAAGGTTTGGAGGGGATCAAATTGCTTTTGGTAGGTACTACATGATTTTAAACAAATCATTGTATGAAGTAGGTCAATTAGGATTAAAAGTATATCAAAAAATAAAGTAATGCGAATCTTATTCGATGTTGGACATCCGGGAGATTTTCATGCCTTAAAAAACCTCGGACATGCTTTGCGAGCGAAAGGTGCTGAAGTTCTCTTCACTACACGTGATAAAGAATTTGAGCGAGAGTTGATCAAAGCGGAAGGCTTCCCCTTCAAAAGCTTTGGGACGCACTATAAAACCATTCCAGGAAAGATATGGGGGCTACTGAAATTTGATGTGCAAATGCTCTGGACCGCTTTTCGGTTCAAGCCGGATTTGTTTATTAGCCACGGTTCGATCTATGCGTCTCATGCTAGCTTTGTGCTGCGTAAAAAGCATATGTCATTGGAGGACACCGGCAATATGGAGCAAATTAGACTTTATAAACCCTTTGCAGATGTTGTTTTGACGCCAGAAGTCTTGCCTTTTGATTTGGGTCCAAAGCAGATTCGATATAATGGTTATCATGAGATTGCCTATTTGCATCCCAATGTTTTCAAGCCTAATCCCAGTATATTTAAGATGTTGGGGCTAGCCGAGAATGAGCCCTTTGGTATTTTGCGATTTGTATCCTGGAATGCTTCGCATGATGGGGGACACAGTGGTTTTACCGCAGAAGATAAGGCGGGTTTGGTCAAACGTTTGCAACAAAATATGCGCGTCTTTATTTCATCTGAGGCAGAATTACCAGAGCATTTGAAGTCGTTTGAGTTCAAAATTGCGCCAGAGAAACTCCATGATGCGCTTTATTATGCATCGATAGTGATCAGTGAAGGTGCTACCGTAGCTTCTGAGGCGGGCGTCTTAGGAACGCCTGCTATTTATACGAATACTATTCCGATCAGCTATTGTCAGGACCAAGAAAAGTATGGTTTGGTGTACAATACAACTGACTCGAAAAAAGTATTTAAATTGATTGAAGAAATTTTGCAACTGGATCGCGCTGAGTTCCGTAAAAGAAGAAAGAAACTATTGGAAGATAAGATAGATGTAAACCAATTCTTCCTTGATTTCATTAAGGATCGCTATCTAAAAGATAGCAAGATTTTCAGTGAAAAGCCTGTTTCTTTGTAAGTCCTATGTCCCCTGCCCAATTTTAAATTCCCGTAGATGCTTTTTAATTCTTTAGAATTTGGCTTGTTCCTGCCAATAGTATTCTGTCTATACTGGCTGGGAACAAATGGTGATATCAAGCGGCAGAATATTCTGCTGTTGGTAGCGAGCTATTTCTTTTATGGCTGGTGGGACTGGCGTTTCCTTTCCCTCATTGTTATTAGTTCTTTCGTAGACTATTACGTTGGACTGGCATTGGTGAAGACAGAGGTGCCCAGTGAGCGTAAACGCTTGCTCTGGCTAAGTATCTTCGTGAACTTAGGTTTTCTGGGATTCTTTAAATACTATAATTTTTTCGCAGATAGTTTTGTAGAAGCTTTTTCATTTTTGGGGCATCAATTTTCTTTAGGATCCCTACGTATTATACTTCCAGTAGGTATTAGCTTCTATACCTTCCAGACGATGAGCTATACGATCGATGTTTATCGCAAAACCTTGAAACCCACAGAAGACATCGTAGCCTTTTTTGCCTTTGTAAGTTTTTTCCCACAGCTGGTAGCAGGTCCCATTGAAAGAGCGGCCAATTTGTTGCCAGAGTTTGAAAGACAACGGGTGTTTACTTACGAAAAGGCGTCTAGCGGCCTGAAGTTGATGTTATGGGGGTTATTTATGAAAGTGGCAGTGGCTGATCGCTTATCACTCTATGTCGATATTATCTATGGCAATGTGGATATGCACAATGGGCTATCGTTTCTGATGGCTACCTTCTTTTTTTCCATTCAGATTTACTGCGATTTTGCGGGCTATTCGCTGATGGCTATTGGCTGCGCTCAATTGTTTGACTTCAAATTGATGGAGAATTTTAGGAGGCCTTATTTTGCTGGCACTTTTAAAGATTTCTGGAGCAGGTGGCATATCTCGTTATCCACTTGGTTTAAGGACTATGTTTATATTCCTTTAGGCGGAAATCGAGTTAGCAAGCCTAGGCAACATTTCAATCTCTTTGCCACCTTCGTAATCAGCGGACTATGGCATGGAGCCAATTGGACGTTTATTATTTGGGGAGGAATACATGGGACTTTGCAGATTATTGAAAAAGGAGTCTTTAAAGTTTCCCGAGATTTCCGACCTAAGTTTTACCATATCATATTGGTCTACATTTGTACTTGTTTTGCCTGGATTTTCTTCCGGGCGTCGACCCTAAGTGATGCCATACAGATTATCAAAACAATCTTTACTAATCCAGGAACCCGATTTCATATTGGGGACTTAGGAATTTTCGCTTATTCTTTAATGGGGATTTTCGTCTTGTTTTTGCACGATTGGATGCAAGAGTATTTTCCCAATTTCCAATTACTGAAACATCGTCAGGTGGCCATACGAATGGCTACTATACTTTTCCTGATGATGTATATTATAAGTTTGGGAGTATTTGACGGTTCACAATTCATTTACTTTCAGTTTTAGATCCATAATGTCCCTTTTTTTTTAAACGATCTAGGAAACCACAAGTCATCTCATAGATTTCATTATTTGTGGTTTCCCCCTTTTATTAGCAAAACATGGAGAAATACATCAAATTCATTAAAAGAGAATGGGCCAACTTCGCCTTTCAGAAGCATATCGAACTTCCACTTGAGGAGGCCGTTATATCCTTTACTTTTGATGATGCGCCACGTTCTGCTTTTATAGAAGGAGGTAGTATTCTTGAAAAGTATGGATTTGCCGGTACCTTTTATATTGCACTAACTTTCTTGGATAAGCTCAATTCAGAAGTTTCATTCAGCGATGAAGATTTGAAAACGGCTATGGAGAAAACGCATGAATTGGCCTGCCATACTTTCAAGCACATTGATTTGTCCAAAACCAACTTCCTAGACAGTGTAGCGGATATCCGGGAAAACGGAGAACGCTTTAGTCGATTATTTCCAGACCATCAATTCCAAAACTTTTCTTATCCTTTCGGAGCGGAGACGCTGGCTATTAAGAAGTTTTTGGCGGATGAATTCCGTTCAGCCAGAGGGATTGGACATGGCTTGAATATCGGCAAGACTGATCTAGCCAATTTAAAGACAATCAAGCTCTATCGAGACAGGTACTCGCTAGCAGAGATAGAGGGCTATATAGAAACAGCCGTAGAAAAGAAGGCATGGCTGATTTTCTACACCCATGATGTAGCGGAGAATCCCAGCCCATATGGCTGCGCACCCGCCTACTTCGAAGCAGTGGTGAAAGCCTGCGCCAACAAAAAACTAAATGTACTTACTATTGACAAGACACTAGACCTCATTGAAAGTGCCGCTCAAAACCGTAAGCGCAATTCACTAGAACATACACATCATAATAACTAAAAATTAATACAAGATGCTTGATCTTAACAATAAGTCAATTCTCTTGACCGGAGGCACAGGATCCTTCGGTAAGAAGTTCGTAGAAATGACTTTAACCCAATTTCCGGATGTGAAGCGCCTCATCATCTATTCTCGAGATGAGTTGAAACAATATGAAATGGGACAATTATTTCCCAGTGCTCAGTTCCCTGCCCTTGAGTTTTTTATGGGTGACGTACGGGATGGCGATCGTTTTAAGCGACTTTGTGAAGGGATAGATATTATCGTTCACGCCGCTGCTATCAAGCAGGTACCTGCTGCAGAAAATAATCCTTTTGAGTGTATTAAAACCAATGTTTTAGGGGCTCAGAATATCATTGAAGCAGCCTTAGATTGTGGCGTGAAAAAGGTAGTCGCTTTGTCGACTGATAAAGCCGCTGCACCGATTAATCTATACGGAGCGACTAAGCTTTGCTCTGATAAATTGTTTATTGCAGCCAACAACATGAAAGGAGATAGAGATATTTCTTTTTCAATTGTACGCTACGGTAATGTAATGGGATCTAGAGGGTCGGTTATTCCATTCTTTTTGAACAAGGCTAAGTCTGGCGTTCTTCCGATTACGGACTATCGAATGACTCGTTTCAATATCTCTTTAGAGGAAGGTGTGCAAATGGTTTTCAATGCCATGGAACATGCCTGGGGAGGTGAAATTTTTGTTCCAAAAATCCCTTCTTATCGCATCCTTGATGTGGCTAGAGCTATCGGTCCTGATTGTGATCATCCAGAAGTAGGAATTCGCCCAGGTGAGAAAATCCATGAGGAAATGATCACTGAAGCTGACTCTTTCTTTACGGTTGATTTGGGTAAATACTACGCTATTTTGCCTCCTAATACAACCTGGCCCAAAGAAGCCTACATCAAAGCTTTTGATGCTGTGACGGTTGAGCCTGGTTTTAAATACAACTCTGGTACCAATGAAGAATGGTTAACTGTGGAGGAAATTAGAGACTTGATTGTAAAGCATGTAGATGCTAACTTCAAAGTACAGGAAAACATTAATGCATGAAAGCGATCCCTTACGGACGTCAAGATATAAGCCCTGCTGATCTGGCAGCAGTAGCAGAGGTACTCCAATCAGATTACCTCACTACTGGTCCTGCAGTAAAGGCCTTTGAGGATAAATTTGCCGAATACGTCGGCGTGAAGTATGCCGTAGCTGTCTCTAATGCGACAGTGGGTTTACACCTCTGTACTTTGGTTATGGGCGTCGATAGAAATTCCAAAGTGATCACGACTCCCATCACTTTTGCCGCCTCGGCTAACTGTGTACGCTATTGCGATGGAGAAGTTGTTTTTGCAGACATTGATCCAGCTACAATTCTGATCGATTTGGATAGGGTAGAGGAGATGCTTCGGGCGGCTCCAGCTGGAACGTACCAAGGTGTTATTCCAGTTGATTTTGCAGGTTATCCGGTTGATGTAGAACGCTTGAGAAGTATAGCTGATGAACATGGGCTTTGGATTATTGAAGATGCCTGCCATGCACCGGGAGGATATTTTACCGATAGTAAAGGCCAGCAACAATTGTGCGGAAATGGCCAGTTTTCCGATTTGACGGTTTTTTCTTTTCACCCTGTTAAGCACATTGCTTGTGGGGAAGGAGGAATGATTACGACCAATGATGAGAAGTTGTACAAGCAGTTGATGCGACTTCGTACGCATGGTATTACCCGGGAGGAGGATATGTTGGTGGAAAACCATGGCGGCTGGTATTATGAAATGCACGAATTGGGTTTCAATTATCGGATTACGGATATTCAAGCGGCCTTGGGGGTATCGCAGCTGGATCGCGCAAAGCAGGGTATTGAAAGAAGAAGAAGGATCGCTAAGCGATACGACGAAGCTTTCCACGATACAAAGATCAAGACTATCGAAGTACCCAAAGATATTGGGCATGCTTTCCATTTGTATGTCGTACAAGTGGCTGATAGAAAGGGCTTATATGATAAGTTGCGATCGCTAAAGATCTATTCACAGATTCATTACATACCCGTACCAAGTCTACCTTACTACCGTGGATTGGGCCATCAGCCGGCGGATTACCCGATGGCTTCGGCTTACTATGATCAATGTATCAGTCTACCGATGTACCCTACGCTAACCGATGAAGAACAAGATTTTGTCATCGAGCAAGTGCTTGCTTTTTCAGCTAGATAGGAACCGAAGATGAACATTTACTTTCGGGCCGATGGACATCACAAAATGGGGCTAGGGCATGTCATTCGTTCCTTGGCCCTGGCGCAAATGCTAAAAGGACATTACCGCTTAATTTTTTTAATCAGGAATCCTATAGCAGCCTTGTGCGCCCAGATCGAAAAAGTGTGTGATGAGTTGATTGTGCTTCCTCAGCCAGAAAGTAATACGGCAGAAGCAGAAAAAATTAGAAGTCGGTACTTATCGCCTAGAGATACGATGGTTTTAGATGGCTATCACTTTGATACGGCCTATCAAAGAATCATCAAGCGAAGTGGCTGTCAACTATTGGCTATTGATGATATACATGCACATCCTTTTGTGGCAGATATCGTCTTGAACCATGCTTTAGGAGTGGATCCCGAGGCTTATAAATTAGCTACGGGTACGAGACTTTTGCTAGGTACTCAATATACCTTACTGCGACCCGAGATACTGAATACTGCGAGAAGAACGGATGTTATTAGTGAGGAATCTCCGCTGCTAATTTGTATGGGAGGTGCCGATCCTAATAATGATACACTTGCGTTGCTTGAAAAGCTCTATCAGCAAAAAATGCGGAGACCCATTGTCTTGCTTACTGGAGCCGCCTATACTTATAAGGAAGAATTGAAAGAATGGTTATCCTTCCACCCTTTGTCAGTAGAATTATACAGCGATGTATCTGCTAGTCAACTTGTGGAACTGATGAAAAGATGTCCTATTGCCATCTTGCCACCCAGTACGATAGCCTATGAATACTTGCACATTGGTGGGTTGCTATTCCTAACGGTAATTGCAGCCAATCAAGAGAAGATGTTTGAGTGTTTTATCGCAAATAAGCTGGCTTTTGATTTTAAAGCCTTCGATGAGACCCAACTTGATTTTTCGCTTGAGAAATGGAAGGCCTTATTGGCCCGGCAGGCGACCTATTTCGATGGTCAACAACAAGCTCGTTTTAAAATACTATTTGAAGAACTTACGGCTACATTAATGGCGTAGCTACATTTAAAACGAATGATGATTACAACACTAAAAGAAAAACGAATTTTGGTAGTAGTGGCCCATCCTGATGATGAATTATTAGGACCAGGCGGAACAATGAACAGATTGATTCATGACTATGGATGTACTTGCCGAGTGGTCATTTTAGGAGAAGGCATTACCTCCCGATCCGAAACCAGAGACCCAGAAGCTTGGGCAAAACAGCTTGCCATCCATCGAGACAATATACACTCCGCTCAGAAAGCAATTGGTTATCAGTCGGTAGGGATTTATGATTTTGCTGATAATCGATTTGATAGCGTAGACCTACTCGATATAATCAAAGTTATTGAAAAGGAAAAAAGTGAGTTTAAGCCGGATGTGATTTTTACTCATCACG
Source organism: uncultured Lewinella sp. (assembly GCA_913060855.1). Classification (GTDB taxonomy): domain Bacteria; phylum Bacteroidota; class Bacteroidia; order Chitinophagales; family Saprospiraceae; genus DT-111. The sequence goes on from CAJXUM010000017.1 coordinate 14,564, forward strand.
GTGGCGACGTCAATATAGATCATCAACGCACATTTGAAGCCGTGATTACGGCTACCCGTCCGATGGAGCATGAAAATGTTCGGACAATTATCACATTTGAAACACCTTCTGGGACAGAATGGCGAGCTGCCTCTGATCCCAGGCATTTTATTCCAAACCTATTTTTTGAAATTTCTACTGCTAATTTGGAAGCTAAAATCAAGGGCATGGAAAGCTACGAATTCGAGAAAAGGGCTTACCCCCATCCTCGTTCACCCGAAGCTTTGAAAATTTTAGCACAGCGTTGGGGCGTGGCAATGGGTAGACACCTTGCTGAAGCCTTTATGCTGATTCGTCATATAGATTAAATCTGCCTTCATAGGTCTCAAAAGCTTTGAGCTATCTACAAACTAGCTCTTAGGGCATCTCTTCAGGGATGCCCACAATGTCGTTAAATAGTACTAAACCTAAACTCATGTTATTACTTATCTGTTCTTGGTTGATATTAGCGTGGCTCTCCCTAACCTTGGGAGTGGCTGGGCTTAATCTGCTAAGTCCCTTATTACGTGCTGATAAGCAACTGACCACTGACATCGCTCCTGATTATCTCTTACTTTTTGGCTTTGCGCTCACCACTTTCTTACTGAGTGCAGTCTCACTCTTTAGTCCGATAGGTTGGGTGGTCAATTTAGCATTTCTGTCACTGGGCATCTTTTTGCATTACCAAAATAGAAAATCGATAGGAAGTGTGATCAACCAGCTAAAAGAAGCCTGGTCAGCGGCTAGTGTATTACTAAAACTCTTGGTTGGCGTCGTCGTAAGTTTAGCTCTTTCTACAGTCATCATTGAGGTAGGAGAGACGGACACTTGGTTTTACCATGCACAGTCGATTCAATGGATCAAAGAGTATCCGGCAGTACCCGGGCTGGGAAATGTACATGGCCGTTTTGCTTTCAATTCCAATTACTTTGTGGCAAGTGCCTTTTATGCCTTTTGGTTCACAGAAGATAATGTACTTTTCCCGATTTTTAGTTTTTTCTTTATCGTCTTGAACATCCGCTTGCTATTCGGTTTGCAGAAGAGCATTGATACAGCAGATAATAAGCTATTTATTATCCAGGCTATTTTACTAGTGATCTTCAATTTCCAAAGTATTGACTTGATCAGCTCTACCTCTACAGATGTGATTTCAAGCATTTTGATTATTTATATTTGCTTACTTTTTCTTGAATTGTATGGGAAGGAAGATAAAGGACCGAAACAACTCATTCTTTGGTCTATCGTTGCTTTATCCGTCACTTTTAAACTGAGTTCATTACTCATTGTCTTTCTATTATTATTTCTAATGCCAAAGGCGATTAAGAGTAAGCGAATCCTAGTTTATATCGGGACAGCCACGCTAATAGGATTACCATTCATTATTAGAAATGTAATCCTATCAGGTTATCTTTTATATCCCTTTCCTGATTTGGATCTTTTTTCAGTGGATTGGAAGATACCGATCGAGGAAGTCCAATTGGAGAAAGACCTGGTAGAAGGTTGGGCCAAGCAGCCTTATGGTTCTACTTATATGGAGAAGTTTGAGGATATACCCGCTATTTTGGATATGCCCTTTGGAGAATGGCTAAGCGTATGGTGGCCCGCACAGTCAATGAAGTGGAAACTCTTCATGCTACTTAGCTTCTGTCTCTTATACACATCTCCGAGCCCACGAGACCGAGGCTGATCTCG
>CAJXUM010000018.1 GCA_913060855.1 uncultured Lewinella sp.
CGAGATCAGCCTCGGTCTCGTGGGCTCGGAGATGTGTATAAGAGACAGCTAACAGTATTACCCTGCTCAAACAAGAAATACCGTAAGCTTTACCTTTTCTCTCAGCTATTATCAAGGACAAAATTGGAAAGTCCTACTAAAATTGGAAAATAAACTTATTCAAACATGCGCGCTCTCTTATTAATAGTAAGGCTTTGCTGTCTACTACTGCTTAGTTGTTCTCTACAGGCAACTAAGGATAGTCTCCTACTGGATGCTAAGGCACTGGCTACCCTAGAAATACATCCTAACCCCATGAACATTCCTGCCTATTGGCGGCAGCTTCACGATCAACATACGCAGTTTTCTGCGATGGAGTGGAGCGCTGCTGAAAGGTGGGTAGAAAATTACCTGCAATTTGCCAGCAGTACTACCGATAGCATTCCCAACACTGAGAATGGGGGGAGCCTAGGTGGCTTATTAGATCATGAAATTCAGACCCTCCAACGAGCCAGGGCTGTCATTTCACATATCAAAACAGCTGGCAATTTCTTAAGTAAACTAACCGGTCAGGATCTAGCTCAACTTCCGATTGGACTAAGTCAGGAGATAGGCAATGTACGCTACACCATGGGAATTGCGAGCATGCAACTACATCCTCAATATGCCCAACTGGAAGTTTTCCTGGAAATAGACGCCCCCAATCTTGCCATGCCTTTGTTATTCTCGGCCCCTAATGTCAAGTTCTCGGCCAGTGGGGGGATTGTAGGAGGAGCGAGTTTGACGCTTTTAGGGAATATTCCTGTAGAAATTGTGCCCAATCGCTCCGCGCTAATTTTGATGAGAGGTACCAAGGATAACCAGGGCGTGATTGATGGAGGCACCTTTGTAAATATAGATTGTGATGGTTTCAGTGAATTAGGACTCGATGCTATCGTAGAATTTAGTCGAGCCTGGTTGAAACCAGCTAACGATAATGGAAGCACAAAAGTAAGTGGCCGAGTAGCCACGATAATATCCGATTGGGATGATATGCTGCTGGAAATTGATTTAGACGATTTTGTCATCAATAAGATGGAAGATGTCATCTGGCGGGTGGATCGAGCCGTTTTTGATTTTAGTGATTGGCGCAACGCTAATGGGATAAAGTTCCCCCTGAATGGTTATGATCCTCCCCTATCGGATGAACGTTGGCGTGGGTTTTATATTGAAGAATTTCAAGTAGAATTGCCACAACATTTTTCCGGTGCAGACTCCAGTCTTTTAATTCAAGGCAATGATATTATTATCGATGACATGGGATTTACGGGTAGCGCTATGGCTACCCCCATTTTGCCCTTGGAGCAAGGTGATTTAGGCGGTTGGGCTTTTTCAATCGACACCTTTGGCATAAGTGTTATTGCCAATCAGGTAGAATCTGTCGCTTTTAATGGTTTGCTTAATATTCCCCTGGCCCAATCCAAGGGTAGCACGGGGAATGAATCTAGTACCATCAAAAGAGAAGACTGCCTGCAGTACCAGGCTTATGTCAACAATAACAATGAATACTTTTTCTCCGTTTCTCCCAACAGTACTTTCGCGGTCGACATATGGCAAGCCGAAGTAGGCTTCGATTCTTGTTCTTATATCGATATTTTCGATTTAGAAGAAGGGTTTACGGTAAAGGCCAATTTACACGGTTATGCTACCATCAAAAGTGGCGAAGGATCTGGCACGCCGATTCAAGCGGATTCTATCCATTTCCAGGCCGTACAGCTATCCAATAGGAATCCTTATATCAAGCCCGGTTACTGGTCTTTCCCCAGTGTAAGTCCCAATTTTGGTGCCTTTGCTTTAACACTCGAAAATATCGGCTTATATCCCGGCGATGAGTATGGTGAAGCTATTGAACTAGGCTTTGATGCCTTGATTAGCTTATCGCCCTCTAATAGTTTGGGCATTACGGCCTGTGGCGGTTTTGCTTTTCAAGGGGAGCTCCGGCAAGAGAATGGCCGACAACGCTGGGCCTACAATGGCATGAAGGTGAATGATATTTTCGTGAATGTATCAGCCCCAGGTTTTGGTGTAAATGGTGGCTTGAGTTTTTATAAAGATGATCCCACTTTTGGTAATGGTTTTCGCGGGATGGTCTCTGCTTGGTTTCGAGGCGTTAATGATCCAGGGAGTACGGATGCAGCCCCTCCTGAAAACCTAGACACGAACAACAATAGTACCTCTTGCTTTGGGGAAGTTCCCGATGCCGCCTGGGGTATTACGGCCATGGGTCAATTTGGCTCAATTGATGGCTTTGATTACTTCATCGTAGATGCCTTGGTTCACCTAGGAGAAGGCATCCCCATCCTCTCCGAAGCGCTTAAACTCAAGAGTTTTGGCGGGGGCGTTTACCATAGAATGGCTCGCCAGGAGGACTCCTTTGCTGCCTTGGAAGAAGCAGACGAGAACCTTGATCAAGTCATTCCTCCTTTGGGTAGTAGTCTGACTGGGATTCAATATTATCCTGATCGAAATGCAGGTATCGGTATTAAAGCGACCGTTCTACTAGCGGGCAAAAAAGAAAAGGCATTTAATGCCAATGCTACATTTGAAATTATATTCAATAACTCGGGTGGGCTTACGCAAATTAGCTTTTATGGTACCGCAAAATTCATGCAGGATATCGCGATTGAGCATCCCTATTTCGAAGAAAACCCTAATATTAAACCGCCTGTTTTGGCCTCCATGTCCGCCTATGTGTCTTTGGATTTAAATTTTGAAGAATGGGAGTTGGACGCCAATATGGCGGTTTTCATTAATGCCGGAGCTGGCATGGTACGAGGAGCTGGAGACAATGATAAAATGGGTTGGGCCAATCTCTATTTATCCAAAAATAACGGCTGGCACCTCAAGGCGGGAGAGCCCGCGCCAGGAAAACGAAATGGTGTTATTATTGGTATTCCCAAGATCGCAGAAAACTTGGTCAGCCTTCAGTGCTATTTGATGATGGGGACACATGAAATCCCTGGCATTCCCCCCATCGAATCAGAACTGATGGCCAGAATCATGCAATATGATAAGAATCAGAGTAACCTAAGCAGTCGACCATCGGCCGTCTCACAAGGTGGCGGTTTTGCCTTCGGTGCCTCTTTAGATATTAATACTGGTGAACGAAATTTCTTGATTTTCTATGGGCAATTTGCCCTAGCCCTGGGGTTTGATGTAGCGATACAGGATTTTGGGGAAGCTCGTTGTGCAGGCGGAGGCTCCATCGGCATCAATGGTTGGTATGCTTCTGGGCAGGCCTGGGCGGGCATTGGCGCAGGGGTAGGAATAAAGGTGAGGTTGTTTGGAAGACCCAGAAAATTTGAAATTGCCTCTGTTGCTGCTGGAGCCATTTTACAAGCCAAACTACCCAATCCCTTCTGGGCTAAAGGAAGTATTGGTGCCCATTATAATATACTCAATGGCCTGATTAAGGGAAATTGGAAATTTGATATCACCATTGGACAAGAATGCGAGATCGTTGGAGCAGAAGATCCTGGGCTTGTACAAGTGATCGAAAGCATTGAGCCCAAACAAGGCCTAGATGCGGTCGATGTGAGTACAACACCGAAGGTTAATTTTCTAGTCCCTATTGAGGAATCCTATAGTTTTACCAATATAGATGGCGAACGGGAAACGTATCGCGTTCGCGTCGATCAAGAGGCTACTTATATCCTGGCTGGCGGAGAAAAAATAACGGGTACTGTACAGGTAGCAGCAGACCATCTATCTGCTCAATTTATTCCGCAGAGAATCCTCGCCGGAGAGACGGACACCCGTTTCGTTGTCAGTGTCTTTTTTGAAGAATACAAAGGCAGTAGTTGGCAAAAAGTACGAGAAAATAATGTACTGGTGATTGAACGAGACACCTTGGACTTTAAGACTGGACCAGGACTCGATCACATCCCCAATAGCAATATATTAGCTAGTTATCCACTAGACGGACAATACAATTTTTATACAAAAGAAAACGAATTAGGAAAGGGGTATATACTTCTGGCTCGGGCGCAACCTGATCTTTTGATGGATCTTCCTGCTCATTACAAGCAGGCCATTAGGTTGACAAAGAGCCAGGAGGTTTTTCCTGCTATTTTTGACTGTAGTATAGATGAAGAAGGGAAAAGTATCTCCTTTACCATTCCTCCAGGAATCTTGGAAGCCGATCAAGTTTACCAGCTTGAGCTGATACAATACCCTGAAGATGCCATCGAAAACGCAGCCTTATTATATCCCCTTTTCTTCCGAGTCAGTAGATACAATAGCCTAAAGGAGAAGCTCGCCGAATTACCTGAGTTAAGGATGGAGGGCCGTGGAGGCATTATTGCCAGCGCCTTGGTGGCAGAAGCTTTTGGCCCTAACGAATTGGGTTGGGGGGCACAACAAGGATTAATTGAAGTAGAACCGGACCTTAGCCCTTCCTGGTATCAGCAGGAAGTGATTGATGTGATGTACAATGATTTCCCGGTAACCGTTAACGGATGTGTGAACACGCAGGCCATCAGCTTAGCTAGTTCCAATTATGGGGAAAATATTGGCGATGCTATTCATTTTGGGCAAAATAGAACAGTGCCGCAGATTAGTAAATCTCACTTTGATGATCCTTCCCTATTGCCCGCAACAGGCCCAATTGACATTCATATTAATTACCTCGTCCCTCAAGTATTGCAACAACAATACGACCAACTCTACGCTGATGCAGAAGCGATACTGACCCAAGCCACTGCCTATTTTGACACCAATAATACGGGTGTCTTCGCAGGTGGGTTAGTAAATGATTTTACCACGGGCGGGCCATCCAGTGAAAACGACGATCCTCCTAATTATGAAGAACTCGGACGGCTTTGTCCCAGCGTTCTTCCCGTCATTGACTTTTGTAGTCAAAGTATAATTCCATTGAGTAATGGTAGCTACCCCGTGAAGTTGAAATATCGCTTCCCAGGTACGACATCCATTGGCACGCAGATGGTACTACCCCTATTGAAAAACGACAATAGATAATTCAGCGCTGATACGGAGGGATCCACTTGGGTCCATCTCCAAACAAGCGCTCAAAAAAGAAAAATGAAGAACTATACTGTAGCTTTAATATTATGGGGTTTCATCCTGGCTCATCCATTCCATACGATGGGCCAGGACACCCTTTTCATTCAGGCCGTCGCTCACACAGATACCGAACAAATTCAGATTCGGTGGGCACCCAGTAGCCATTTGTTATGGAAATATGCCAATGGCGTCGGGTATAATTTGGAGCGAGTAACCCTCAAAAATGAACAAGGGACGCTACTGACGCCCGCGGAGCGCTTAGCATCTCTCAAGCGATGGTCGGCTCCCTTTCGTCCTGTCGATACAAAAACATGGAAAAGCATGATGGACACGAGCGAGGTAGCGGGTCTGGCAGCTGCCTCCCTTTTCGGAGAAGGGATGATGGTAGAGGATTTGAGTGTACATCCGATGGTCCAAATTTACAACCAAGTACAAGAACAAGATAACCGATTCGGCTTTGGTCTTTTTGCGGCTGATCAGGATTGGGAAGTAGCCAAGGCCATGGGTTTGGCCGCGGAAGATGCCGATGTCAAAGCGGGAGAAACTTACCTCTATTACATCAAGCCTGCTGAGTTCCCTACTTCTTTTATCGTGGCCTCGAAAGCGCTCATGGCAACGGCAGCCCCCGAACCTCCTTTGACTGCGCCCAATTCCTTAAAGGTGCAGTTTGGAGATAGGGTCGTGGATTTGAAATGGGATGCTAATTTCATGCCTAACTTTAGCAGCTATTGGATTGAAAAATCACTGGATGGCGGACAACAATTTGTCCCCGTCAATGATTTGCCAATTGTCCCTACTCAGCAAAAAGAGGGGGGATTCACTTCCGCCTTTTATCGAGATATCCTACTGGAGAATTTTCAACAAGTGGTGTACCGATTGAGAGCAAAATCTATCTTTGGCGAGCTCAGCCCACCCTCTGACACCATCTCAGGATTTGGTCGCCCCAAGCAGCTGCCTGCTTCTATTGGCATCAGCCGTATCCAAGAAATCCAAGCCGGGCAGTTAGATATACATTGGGATTTCTCCACTAAAATGAGTCAACACTTAGAAGGCTTTGAACTTTTTAGGGCTGCACAAAAAAACGGTCCTTTCGAGAAAATACATCCTGGTAAACTAAAGGCAGCAGAGAGACGATTTCAAGATGACAAGCCAAACTCCGTCAATTACTATAAGGTCAAAGCCTTTGACCTCTATGGACATACCTATGAGTCTTTTTCTGCACTAGGTCAGCTACTCGATGAAGAGCCGCCCCAAGCTCCTACTGGTTTGCAAGGTAGTGTGGACAAGGATGGAAAAGTCAACCTCTTCTGGCAACCGAATCAAGAAGATGATCATATGGGATATCGTGTCTTTCGCTCTAACCAAAAAGAAGGGTTTTATAATCAAGTTACTTCCTACTTTACTAGAGATACCTTCTATCAGCATCAGGTCGATATGAACACCAGTAGTCAATCTATCTACTACAAGATTATAGCCTTAGATTTCAGGGAGAACTATTCCGAAAAGTCTACTAGTTATGAAATCAAGCGACCTGATTTAATTCCACCGATAGCTCCTTTAATGAAAAGGGCGCTTCCTACGGATACCGGTGTTTCTCTAAGTTGGGTGTTAAGTTCTAGTACTGATCTCGCCCAGCATCAACTCCAACGCCAGTCCATAGATGAACCGAGCTGGACTACCCTTTTGACCATTGAAAAAGAAGAAACTACTAGTCAATTCAACGACCTAACCGCTCAATTGGGAATAACCTATCGCTATAGGGTACTAGCTATTGACGAAGCTGATTTAACAGCAAGTTCTAAGGTGATTGAGGCTAGTCCATTAGACAAGGGAATCAGAGCACCGATAGAAAACTTTGAGGTCCATAGAGATAGTCTAACAGAAGCTGTACATATCAGCTGGAAATATCCTCCTGCTCAAAAACTGCACCAATTTGTCCTTTATCGGGCAGAACCAGGTCGCCCTTTGCGAACCTATCAACAGATAAGCGCCGAAGCTTCCGACAGGGAGAATATCCAGTCATTTGAAGCCTCTTTTAAAAACTTTGAATACCAGGACAAAAGTGTAAAAACAGCCACCCAATACACCTACCAATTGATAGCAAAATATAAGGACGGTGGATTTTCCCCTTTAAGCTCTAAAGTCGTGATCCAACTACCCTAAAGTTGAAAAACACGCTAAACTGACAAGAAATTAGAAGCCTAGGAGTTCGCGCCTCCATGCTCTCTTAAAACGCAAAAAAGTCACACATGAAAACGCTCTCTCTATTATTGATAAGTCTTTTTTCATTTCAGTTGCTGCAGGCTAAGACAGTGGCTTGTGATAATGTCACGGATGCTGGTCTTATTTATCACAATAGCAATTCCGATGGCTTGGTGAAATTCTGTAATGCCTGGCAACCCGCACCCATTTCCGAAACACAAGGAGCCAGCGGTGGCAGTGGTGGTGCTTTATTGTACCAATGGCAGTATGGTTTCAATGGAATTACTTGGGAAGATATTTCCATCTCGGCTGGACAGAACAGAAATATTAATCTAGGTAGCTCTGCATTGATTAATTTCTTTTCTGATAACAATATAGATACCGATGAGAGTATCTATTTCAGGCGAGGCGCCAAAAGGCCCGATTGTTCAGCTTATTTATATTCTAATCAATTAGAGTATCGGGTGTATCCTGACTTAAGTGATGCCAATCCTCCTTTGCAGGCAGGTATATTTTGCGATTTTCCTGATCCAGAACACTGCGTTGGAGTGGGAAACGGTAATAGTACAGATACCTATGAATACATTTGGGAGTTTTCTTTTGATAATGAAGATTACTTCTACACCTCCACTACTTTCCCCGAAGACTACTGTTATGACGCCGGCACCACAGCCTATTTTAAAGTAGGTTCGAGATTGATCGACTCTCCTTGTGAATACCAGTTTAAATCCCCTTTAGAAATTATCACGCAACTTACGCCTGATTGGGTACTTGATATCACAGCAGTGAGTTGTGAGGGTTCTAATGATGGATCATTTGACATCAGTGATGAAAGTGGCAATTCTAGTGTACTTACAGATGGGTATACCTACAGTATAGACAATGGCCAAAATTGGCAAAACAGCTCCACCTTTAATGGGCTAAGTGTAGGTAATTATACCGTCTCGATTCAAACGCCCTACTGTGGAAATTATAGTGAAAGTTTTAGTATAAATGCATCCCCTTCGCCCAGTCTAAATGATATAGATGTGACCGACGAATCGGACTGCGGTGCTGCAGATGGTAGCATCCAGATACAATTGAGTGGAGGAACAGGTGACTTTGAATATCGGCTGAGCACCACGAGCTGGCAATCTAGTCCTAATTTCAATGGGCTATCAACAGGTAACTATGATACCTATGGTAGGAATGCAGATGGTAGCTGTGAGACCTTCTTAACTGATGTCACAATTGATGCTCCCTTGTCCCCCTCTATCAATGATATTTCAGTCGAAGAAGTCAGCGATTGCAATGCGGATGATGGAAGTATCAACATTGATGCTAATGGAGGGGATGGTCCTTTACGTTATTCGATTGATGATGGCGAAAATTGGTCCAGCAACAATACCTTCAATAACCTATCTGGAGGAAACTATGAAGCCGGTGTCAGAAACCAAGATGGCAGTTGTGCTCAATTTGAGACCGTCAACCTCGTGCAGCCCGATGCACCCATTATCCAGCAGGTTTCCTCGGATGATCCTACGGATTGTGATAGCGATAATGGACTTATTAGTATACAGGCTACTGGTGATGGAAACGCTTTGGAATATTCGATCAATAATGGCCAAAGCTGGTCTTCCAATAGTACTTTTAATAACCTAGGTCCAGGAGCCTATCAAATTAAAGTGCGAAAATCAGATGGCAGTTGTGAAGTATCATATCATAATGTCATAAACCTTTCTACACCCAGCTCACCCGAAGCATCAAGCATCGTGGTGGAGCAGCCCTCGAATTGCCAAGTAGATGATGGTGAAATAAATATTTACCCATCTAATAGCCAATGGGATTTCTCGATAGATGGGGGGCAAAGCTGGCAAGAAGGATCTGGCTTATTTTCTCAATTAGGCCCAGGCACTTATATTCCCTATATTAGAAATGGGGATGGCACTTGTGCTAGTCAGGCGGGCAATCCTATTGAATTATCCTATCCAGATCAACCAACCATCACGGCTATTGATTATGATAATCCATCGGATTGGTGTACCTCTGATGGCTATTTGATCATCGAGGCTAGTGGCGGTGTAGGTCCACTAGAATATACCCGAAATGGGATTAACTGGACTACCTCGCCTGAGTTTACGAGTGGTTTCAGCTCAGCCCTCCTTTCACCAGGCGTGAGAAATGCCGATGGAAGTTGCGAGACTTTCTGGGAAGAAGAGATATTGATTAGTCCACCAGATCGGCCGAGTATTGATGCGATTATTGAAAATGCAGATAGTGGCTGTGGAGCAGATGACGGGAGTATACTTATTGAAGCATCCGGGGGGATCGGAGCCTATGACTATTCTATTGATGATGGCGCCAATTGGCAAAGTTCGCCCCTCTTCGAAGGCTATCCCTCTGCCAATTATGATATAGCCATTCGGAATAAAAACGGTAGCTGCACCGTCACCGATGACGCTTATATCCCTCTCCTACTAAAACCAAGAATTCAATCTTTTGAGATACAAGCACCTTCAGATTGTGGATTGGCTGATGCCTCGATCAGTATAACTGGCGATCGTGGTACAGGCGATTATGAATTTACGATAGATGGTGGACAAAGTTGGACCAGTCAATCTACTATTTCAGGTCTGGCGACTGGTGAGTATACGCTCGGTATTCGAAATGCCAATGGCTTTTGTGAAGAAATCGAAGAAGACCCCGTTACGATTGGTGAACCAGCGCATAAAACCATCACTAGTGTTGAAGTCTCTCAACCTTCTGATTGTGACTTAGATGATGGGGAATTAATCCTATTTGCACAGGGCGGTGGGAACAGCGAATACTCCATCGATGCCGGTGAAAGTTGGCAAAACAGTCACACCTTTAACAACCTAGCCCCAGGAGAATATTTTCCTGTGGTGAGAAACACCAATGGCACCTGCTACCAAGCTTATGATGAAAGCTATTCTTTAGCTTATCCTCCGCGACCTGAGTATGTAGATATCGAAACGACTCCTACCAGTGATTGTGATGTGAATGATGGGGAAATGACGATCATCCTGACCGCCGGCACTGGTGACTTCGAATACTCACTAGATGATGGTAATTCCTGGCAGTCTTCTGCTACGTTCACTAATCTCAGATCCACTACTTACGGTAAAATTGCAGTCAGAAATAGCAATGGAACTTGCTATGAAGAATACGCTTCAACGGTTGAGATTACAGAACCGCCTCAGCCTACTTTTGGCGTTTCTGATATTGATCAACCCTCTGATTGTGAACTAGATGATGGTTACATAGAAACTAGTGCTCAACAAGGCATTGGATCATTTGAATATTCTTTTGATGGAGGCGACTCCTGGCAGAATGCAGATTTTATAGACGATCTCAGTCCTGGCCAATACCTACAGGGCATTCGTAATGCCGATGGCACCTGTGAAATATTTAGAAATAATCCAGTTGAATTAGACTATCCACCCAGTCCTTCCATCGCCGATATCAACTTCGAGCAACCTTCCGATTGCGGAACCGATGATGGAAGTATTTCGATCTCTGCCGCCAATGGAACAGGCAATTTCCAATATTCGATCGATGGCGGAGGCTCCTGGAATAATAACGGCAATTTCAATAACCTAGCCCCTGGCCAATTTGACATCGCCATCCGCAATAGCAATGGAACCTGCGAGATATTTGATAACCAAGAAATCGAATTAGACTATCCGCCTAGTCCATCGATTACCAATATCGATGTGGATCAACCTTCTGATTGTGGGACCAATGATGGAGAAATCAGAATCAGCGGACAAGACGGGATTGGCAGTTATTCATTTTCTATTGATGGTGGAAATAACTGGCAGGCAACCAATCGATTTATAGGTCTTTCGCCGGGCAACTATGAAGTAGCCATTCAAAACGCTGACGGGACTTGCCTTAGTTCAAATTCCAATACGACCAACTTATCGTACCCAGAAAGTCCTGACATTACAGCTGTTATTAGCGAAAATCCCGCAGGTTGCGGAATTGCGAACGGAAGTATTCAAATTCAAGTCAATGGTGGAGAGGGGCCCATCGCTTATAGTATAAACAATGGTGATGATTGGCAGAATAGCCCCAACTTTTCTAATCTAGCTGATGGGATATATAGTATTAAGGTCAGGAACGGGAATCAAACCTGTGAGCTAGCTTATGGAGATATTCAATTAAACGGCCCTAGCTCTCCAGTCATTGCAGATTTGACAGCTAATGACCCAACGGATTGTGGCCTGGCAAATGGACAAATCACTATAGAAGCCAGCGGAGGGTCTGGGAATTTCCAATACAGTATCAATGGAGGACAGAGCTGGAGTAATAATTCCACTTTTAGTTCTTTAGCAGAAGGTTTCTACTCCCCAAGTATACGCAATGCAGATGGTAGTTGTCAGGTAGACTATCAATCGGCTATTCAATTGGAGGGCCCAGAACCAGCTGATATCGAATCAGTAAGTGCGACACAACCTTCCGATTGCTTCGTAAATGATGGTGAAATAAATATTCAAATCAGCGGAGGAGGTCAAGGTTTTCAATTTAGCATCGACGGAGGAAATGCTTGGTCTAACAATACACAGTTCACAAATCTATCTCCCGGGAATTATCAAGTAGGGGTTCGTAGAAGCAACGGAGCTTGTGAGCTCATTTATCCTGAGCAGATCGTCTTGAATTACCCGCCAGCTCCCACTATTCAATCCGTGGATTTTGATTCTCCAAGTGATTGCGGAAAGGATGATGGCCTTATCACCATACAAGCTCAAAATGGCATCGGTAATTTTGAATACAGCATTAATGGTGGACAAACCTGGGCGGCTAATAATACATTTCCTGGCTTAGCTCCGGGAAGCTATTCACTTAGTGTTAGAAATAGAGATCAGTCATGTGAAATAGATTACAACAATGTAGTCGTATTAACTTACCCTGAATCTGCCACTATCGAAACAGTAGAAGTTGAAAATCCTACTGACTGTGATAGCTCGACGGGAAGTCTCGTGATCAAATTGGAAAATACCACAAGTAATAGTCAATATTCTATCAATGGAGGTGTCAATTGGTCTTCCAGTCCATCTTTTTCAGGCTTAGCAGCTGGTGATTATCAGGTCGTTGTTCGAAATACAGATGGCAGTTGTCTGATAGAATATCCAGCCACGATTAGTTTAGTTGACCCAATCAGCCCGATTATTGTAGAAGTAGAAGGTTTCGACCCTAGTAATTGTACAGATAACAACGGCCAGATAAAAGTAGTAGTTTCAGCCGGGAGTGGCGCAACACAATATTCCATTGATGGCGGGCAAAACTGGCAGAATAGTGCTGTTTTTTCGGGACTTGCTCCGGGATTGTACCAAGTGGCCATCAAAAATGGTGATGGCAGCTGTGAAGTTTTTCATCCTGTAAGTACTACCTTAAATGCCCCTGCTGCACCAACTCTTTCGGGGATTGAAACCCAGCCTATTAGTGATTGCGGAAGAGCTGATGCTCAAATAGAAATTACAGCGCTTCCCGGGTCTGGGCCCCTAGCCTACTCGATCGACAATGGGGTGAGTTGGCAGCCGTCAGGTTTATTTACAAATGTATCGCCCGGCATCTATCAAATAGCCATTCAAAATAATAATGGAACTTGTCGAGTCAATAATACTGATTTAGTAACGATTAATAGCCCTGTTGCACCAGTAATCCAAAATGTGGCCCTATCAAACCCCAGCGATTGTGGTATGAATAATGGTAGCATAAGCATTGAGGCTAGTGGTTCAAACAACTCCCTACTATACACTATTGATGGAGGTGCCTTATGGAGCGACAGCCCGAATTTCGATCAATTATCTCCGGGTCAATATACAATCGGTGTAAAGAATGCTAACGGTACCTGCCAAGTCGATCTTCCTCAAGCCGTTACGATCACAGCCCTGGAAGCCCCTCGTCTGGAAAATATAGAAGTGCAGCAGGCACAGGCCTGCGACAACCCCAATGGCAGTATTACCATCTCTGCCGCCGCTGAGCAAGCCATTCAATATTCCATCGATGGTGGACAATCTTGGTCTAATAACCCTAGTTTCCAAAATCTTGCGCCAGGACAATACAGGGTCTCTATCCAGCATACCAATGGGACTTGTCAAGTCGATGCCCAACAACCCATTACCATTTCGGCACCTTCTGCTCCCGTCCTACAAGACATTCAGGTGCAACAGGAGCAGACCTGCGACAATCCTAATGGCAGCATAACTATTTCTGCCGCTTCTGATCAGGTCATTCAGTATTCAATCGATGGGGGAATAAATTGGCAGGCAGATTCCAGTTTCTACGATCTCTCTAAAGGTGAATACATCATCAGCATTCGGAATGAAAATGGCACTTGTCAAGTAGACTGGGCAGAGCCGGTAAATGTTTCTAGTGCAGCAGGGCTTAGTATTGAAGAAGTTCAAGTTACGCCTGCTAGTGGATGTGGATTAGCAGATGGGCAAATCTCCATCGATTTACTACAGTCCAACGAACATGTATTGTATAGCATTGACCAAGGTGAGTCCTGGCAGGCAGACTCTATTTTTACTGGTCTTCAGAAAGCTACTTACCGAATTTCGGTATTAGACACCTTCAGTAATTGCCAAATCGACTATGGACAAGTGGATATTGAAGGGGCAGGATCGCCAGTAATCGAGAATGTAGGAATTATTTTACCGAGTAGCTGTAATAGTGCAGATGGTGGAATTTTTATCAATCTAGCAGAAGAGGGCGATTTTCAATACAGTATTGATGGCGGGATAAATTGGCAAGAGCATCACCAATTTAATGATCTCCTTGCGGGTACTTATTTCGTAAAAGTTAGTGATCGAGCAGGTAGTTGTACGTCAGTATATGAAATTCCAGTAAGGCTTCCAGCTGATGGTGCTGCTACGATTTGGCAAGTAAATGCACAGCCTCCCAGCACTTGCGGATTGGCGGATGGCGAAATAGACATTCTAATACTGGAAGAGGAAGCGCTCTTCGACTTTAGTATTGACAATGGTGAAACGTGGCAAGATACCGCGCAATTTACAGGACTTCCAAGTGATTCTTATACGGTTTTAGTTCGTAATCGAGAACGCAACTGTCTTAGTATTTACTACTCGCCCTTGTATTTACCAGAGCCGCCTAGCTACGAAAATCTATTGATTCAAGAACAGCGACCTAGTGCTTGTGGGGTCGCTGATGGTTCTATTTTGATCAATTATCCGGTGCTGGATACCGCACGATATAGTATTGATGGCGGTATTAATTGGCAGGAAAGTCCGGAGTTTCTTGAGCTAGCAGCTGGAGAGTATGAGGTGAGGATACAGGTAGCAGGTCAGTCTTGTGAATTGGCGCACCTTTTCCCTTTAAATTTGGCTTTCTCAGCCCAACAGGAGCTGGTGCTTGATGTCGATCAACCGAGTGATTGCGCCATGAACGATGGCCGCATCTCGATCCAATCTCCTACTAGTTCTAACTACCTCTTTAGTATTGATCGAGGTTTTACCTATCAAGCAGATTCTATTTTCGAAGGGCTTAGTCCAGGTACTTATATTATCCGAGTAAAGGATATTGATGGAAATTGTGAATATGAACATACGGAAACAATTAAACTCCATGAACTCAATAAACCCGAAATCGTAGATGTGCAGTATGGTCATCCAGCCTCCTGTGTGGCGAATGGTTGGATTAGTATAGAAGCAGATAGTAGTGGTCAAAGTATAGCCTATAGTATTGACGGCGGTGAAAGCTGGCAAAATGAACAAGCTGTTTTCGACGGTTTGGCAGCAGGAAGCTATCCCATTGCCATTCGCTATGCTAATGGAAGTTGTTTCACCAGCTATGAACAAGCAATCATGTTACAAGATACCAGTGAGCAAGATACGCTAGTGGTATCTTGGGAACGTATTATTTGCGAGGGAGACACCCTCTTTCTCGGAGATACATTACTCACCGTAGCCGGTGATTATGAGTTATTTCTGGATAACCAAGGGGGCTGCGATAGCTTAATACAACTTCAGTTGAGGGTAGCTACTCCTACTACCTCCAATATTGTAGCAAGCATATGTGAGGGGGAAACGTACCAGCTCGGAGAACAGCTACTTACGACTAAAGGTCAGTATTCAACCAAGCTTACTTCAGCACTAGGTTGTGATTCTATCGTCAATTTAGAACTATCAGTTTATCAACCTGATACAACAATATTCGATATTACTTTATGTGAAGGAGAAGCCTTCTACTATGAAGAATTAAGTCTAGATTCAGCGGGCGAATATACCTTAAGGCGCCCTACCGAAAATGGCTGCGATAGCCTGATCATTTTCAATCTGACGCTCATTCCTTCTCCTACTATTACTGATATTGAGGCAAGTCCGCCTTCCTCTTGCGAAAGTGAAGATGGTACCATTAGGATCAATTCCAGTTCTCCGCTTCATTTGTATAGTATTGATAATGGGCAGCGTTGGCAAAGTAGTCCTATTTTTCAGGGCTTGTCTAGTGGCGTTTACCCGATCGAAGTCCGAGATCAACAAACGAATTGCATAAGAAAAGTGTCGGTAGAATTATATTCCACAGCCATCCCCTTATTAGATAGTTTAATTATTGACCCTGGACAAGTCTGTCAAGGCATAAATGGTCTTATACAGTTTGTTCCAAGCGAAGATTCTACAGAGTATCAATACAGTATCAATGGTGGTCTTAGCTGGCAATATTCTCCCCTTTTTGATAGCCTAAGCGCAGGTAGTTATGAGCTGTTTATTAGTCGAGCAGATTCTACTTGTTCCTATTTTTATCAAACGGCTGAAATACAGGCCACTGACTCGCTGGTTGTGGATGTTTTAACCCAGGAATCTGCCTATTGTAATGAAGATAGCAGTGGCATTATCAATCTTATTATCAGCCAGGGGAGTTCGCCGTACCGTTATGAATGGTCTAATGGTAGTGATTTGCCTGAGTTGGAAAATGTATCACCAGGCCCTGTCTCTTATACACATCTGACGCTGCCGACGAAGAGGATA
>CAJXUM010000019.1 GCA_913060855.1 uncultured Lewinella sp.
CACTATCCTCTTCGTCGGCAGCGTCAGATGTGTATAAGAGACAGCTCAGGGATGGTGCTGTATTTTTTTCTGACTTTCCTTACCAGGAACAATGTGATATCAATATTCCCGATTCCATAGAAGGTAAAAAAATTATCCACGTACTACCTGGGCGTAAAGTAGAACTAATCCACGATGTATATTCCATGAAAAAGGTGCTTTCCAATAATATTCCCTTGATTCTCTCCATCAAGGTGGATGACAACCTTGGAAAGATTGGTAGAGAATGGGCCGAAACAAGAGAAGGAATTCCTATCTGGGACAACTTCAGGAATTATCGGGGTAGTCATGCAATGGTAGTAGTAGGATATGATGACTCATTAGGTGCATTCAAAGTCCTTAATAGCTGGGGTTACGATTGGGGAGATAAAGGACACATTTGGATATCATATAATATCATCGACCAGAAAATGAACTACAGTTGTTATCCAAAAAATATTGAAGTGGAAGAAGATTTAGCGAGGGAAATCATCCCTAAACAATTGACCAAAAACACTAAATCCTCCAGTACGTCTTCTTCACTTACAACATGGGTGAAAGAAGGGTACTACAGAAAGTTTGACAACTTAAGAGTTGTCTTATCCGAAGTAGATCCAAAGAAGAACTTCGCTGTTATTCAAATTAAGGATGGTACTGAACTTAAGAACAGTTTCTATTTTGAAAAAGGTCAAACAAATACCTTTTATATTAACGGAGAAGAATATAATATGAAGTTTAATAATATCAGTAAGGCAGGAAGCACTCTTAATTTCTTGAACAAGAAGGCACTATATTTTTCTATCAACAAAACAGAAAAAAAATAGCGTTCAAGTAGATTCTTGCAATGTCCGAATCAGTTCTCTTCGATCAATCTTATATCTATACCCTCGCGATACTAAAGATCAAAATCATATTTGACTGCGCTTATAAGCAAATGTTTAGTCGCTAGTGCCTTTTATTAGGCACTAGCTTCTTTCACTTTTCTGCTGATTATAGCTCACCTCAAAAACCTACTCTGCCCGCAACGACTCCACCGGGTTCGCCAAAGCTGCTCTAATCGATTGAAAACTCACCGACAAGACCGCAATTAGAATCGCAGCGAGACCGGCGGCAACAAAGACCCACCCACTAATCTCAATCCGATACGCGAAATCTTGCAGCCATTGCTGCATGCCATACCAAGCAATGGGGATGGCGATGAGTAGAGCGATGAAAACGAGCTGTAAGAAGTCCTTGGAGAGCAATTGGACAATCTGGGGTGTATTGGCGCCGAGGACTTTGCGAATACCGATCTCCTTGGTGCGTTGCTCAGCAGTGAAGCTGGCCAGACCGAAGAGGCCGAGGCAAGAAATGAAAATGGCGAGTAAGGCAAAGATCATGGCAATGTTGCCGATTTTTTGCTCCGCTTCGTACATGCTGTTGAAGGAATTATCCATGAACCGATAGGAGAACGGCTGGTCGGGAGTAAGCTTCTTCCATTGAGCTTCGAGGGCTTGGACTACACTGGCGCTCTCGGCGGCAGAGAATTTACAGGAGACATGCGCAGTGGAGCGGCCAATCATGAGGCTCAAGGGGCCGATGTTTTCACGGAGGCTCTCCCAGTGAAAGTCCTTGACCACACCTACGATCGTATATTCATCAAAATCCTCAGGGCGGGGCTGGCCCTGGACGTTGTCGTTCGGGAGATAGAGATGTTGACCAAGGGGGTCCTCGAAGCCGAGGATCGCAGCGGCGGTTTCATTGAGAATGATGGCAGAGCTATCTGTGGAGAATTGGTGATCGAAGAAACGGCCATCGACCATCTCTAAACCTAGGGTTTCTTGATAGTCGAAATCTACTTGCCATTGGCCCATATTGAGGGCGTTGTCCTGGCGAAATTCGCGACTGGTCACGAAGGTGGTATTGCTACGCGAAGAGGGTACAGGCAGGTAAGAACTTACGGTTACCGCTTTGATTCCGGGTTGTTTTTTAACCTCTTCTCGATAGACTTCTACTTTGTCACCAAGCACGTAGGCATTGTCTACAATAATGACCTGATCTTTTTGAAAACCGAGTTTCTTATCTTGTATATAGTTGAGTTGTTTGTATACCAACAGGGTAGCGACAATGAGGACAATGGAGGTAGTGAATTGAAATACCACCAAGGCACTTCGTAAGCCAACTCCTTTATTTTTTCCGACCGCTTGTCCCTTCAATATCTTGATGGTGTTGAAAGCGGAGAGGAAAAAGGCGGGATAGCTACCAGCCATTAAACCGACCAAAGCCGTACCAAGCATGAGCGAAAGCCAAAATGTACCACTGCTCCAAGGCATAACCAATTCTCGAGTAGATAGCTCATTGAAACTAGGCAACAGCAGCGCGGCCAAACCGACTGCTAATAATACCGCTACAACCGTCAAGAAGACGGTCTCGCTGAGGAATTGTCCTATTAGGTTGGAACGTAGGCCGCCCAACACCTTTCTCACGCCAATTTCTTTTGCGCGTTGGGAAGAACGAGCAGTCGTCAAATTCATGAAATTGATACATGCAATAAAAAGAACGAATAGGCCAATGGCCCCCAACCCCCAGATATACTGGATGCTACTATTCGCTGATAATTCAACATCCAAATTGGAGTATAGGTGAATATCCGTGAGATCTTGTAGGGTGTAACGCGCATGTTGACCTGTTTTCTCAAACTCCTCCAAGGATAAATTCATCATCACCTGGGCAGTCTCTGCAATCTTCTGCTCAGAGAAAGCATCAAATTTGGTCTTGAAAGCTTCAACATCGGTGCCAGGACGAAGGAGGAAATAGGTATGAAAATTGTTGCTGGTGGCCCACAAAGGGGAGGAATTCTCTACTTCCCGATTTCCATTCATGCTAATCAAAAAATCGGCATCAAAATGATTGTTAGAAGGGATATCCTCGTATACCGCAGTAACTTTACACTTTAAGCGGTTGTCCAATACCAAAGTCTCCCCCATGGCCATCTGAGTGGTACCAAAGTACTTTTCAGCTTTAGTTTTAGAAATGGCAATGGTGTTCGGTTCTCGGAGAGAGGTCTTAGGGTTACCAGCAATGATGGATAGTGGGAATACTTCGAAAAAACTAGAATCTGCGGCTAGCAATTCTCGCTCTTCGAAATTTTGCTGCATTTCTCCATCGCGCTTCACCAAATAGGTTCCATAATTTCTCAGGCGGCAAAAAGCCTGTACCTCCGGCATTTCTCTAGCCACATCCGGTCCAATCACGGCTCCAGAAACGGCCATGTGCAATTCACTCCCACCGAATTTGATATCGCTAACGGGGCGAACAATCCGGTCAGCCTGGGGATTCCAACGATCATAGCTGAGTTCGTTACTTATGAATAAGGAAATTAACAGAAAACAAGTCAGGCCAATCGCTAAACCAGCGATATTAATAATGCTAAAGCCTTTATGCTTCCATAAGTGTCTTAGGGCAATTTTTAGGTAATTCTTAAACATGACGGTCAGGTTTTGATGCTTACTACCTATGACGGTACCAAGGTGACGAATGTTACAAGCTTATACCTAGATGATGTTTTGATCGGACTTACTCCCCTACTTAAGGGAGCAGCAAAAAGAAAAGAGGTGGCTTCTGCGGTGAATAGAATACACTTTTTAATGATAAACTTTTGCAGTGGAAAAATCGTAAAAGAGAGGAATTCACTATTGATAAAGCCTCAAAATAGGATCTTAAACTTAAAAGGTATTTTGGAATAGATAGATCATCCTTAACTTAAGAGAAAATCCAGGGTATTTTGAAAAAACGAAGCCTTAAAAAAGGAGTATTCTTTTTATTTATAGTGGCTCTTCTAGCCAGCTACCTCCACTGGTATACGCGAGATGTGATAGATCAAGTCATTTATGATCTCAGTTTTTCCAATACTTACATCAATAGCAAAAAAGGGATAGATGATGTACTCAATGAATGGGAACATATCGAGGGTAGAGCGCTTCCTGCCGAACTTAAAGCTTATAGTCTATTGGATGAAGGGGAGTATAAAAACGTATTGGCAAGCGGTCTATACTATGTGTTGCGTAAAAAAGATGTCTATAAAAAAGTAGTAGGCCACATTCGAATTAAAGATCTTATGGCCAGGGATAAATACTATCGACGCAGTTTTATTTTCAGTCGAGATACGCTCTATTGGGGATTGGATAAACGGATATTATATAAAGTTCTAGCGCTACAAGATGCACTCGAAGGAAAGGGATATGATCGAGATGCTTTTTGGATTCGGCATGGTCATCGGCATCCGCAATATAACTTAAAGGTGGGCGGGGCACCTAAAAGCCGGCATTTGCGTGGGGACGCGGTAGATCTTGTCATCAAGGATATCAATCGAGATGGCCAATATACTAAAGAAGACAAGGACATCGTACTTGGCCTATGTGAAAAGCAAATTATCGGTAACCAGGGCGGGATAGGGCGATACCCTTGGTCAAGAACGGTGCACATTGATGTGAGAGGGAAACGGGCGAGATGGGATAGTTATTAGTTATTCCCCTATAGAAACGACTTAAAACCAACTTAGACTTCTAAAGCCTCATCACTAATAATAAACCATGCCTTAAATGATACAGCTAAACCTCCTCGTCATCAAGACGAATCAAGTAGAAAAGGTACATCACTTTTATCAGCAATTGGGTCTCCACTTTACCCACCATCGACATGGGAAAGGACCGCTACATTATGCTGCTGAAATGAATGGATTGGTCTTTGAAATCTATCCACTACCTCAAGCATCAGCCGAGGTCGACAAGAGCACCAGGTTGGGTTTTACAGTACAAAAACTAGCCGTTATTCTGCCGCAGCTCGACGCAAGTGCCATTATCTCTCTACCTCAGCAACGGGAATGGGGCTACACCGCTCTAGTGAAAGATCCAGATGGAAGGAAAATAGAGTTGACGGAAGCTCAGGCTTTTTAATTCGCAAGATCAAACTGTAATTTCAATTCGATTATTCTCGGGATCAAGCACCACACTTTCGTAGTAACCATCGCCGGTCCAACGCGTTTCCCCAACTACTTTGTAACCATCTGTTCGTAATCTTTCCGTCAGCTCATCCACCTTTTCTTCGCTACCCACCGATACCGCGAAATGTATAATGCCGATGTATTCCTTACGCAGGTCATTGAAATTGGGAGGAATCTCAGGTTTATGCATCAACTCCAATCGACATCCCTCTTTGAAGGACAAGAAATAGGAGGTGAAATTCTTTTTTTCATTGCGATACCTGACTCCGGCTTCCCCTGCAAAATATTGGATATAAAAGTCCTTCATTTTTTCAAGATCTTGTACCCATATGGCTAAATGTTCTATTTTCATGATTTAGGCAAGTTCTTTGGTAATTTTGATGAGATTAAACTAAAAATGGAATACATTAGTCATCAATCTAAACAATTTCTATATCACAAACGGCCTTTTTATATTGTTTAGTCCTTGTTTTCCTTTCTAGTGGTCAAGAAAAAGTAGTCGAATTGAAGAGATAATTGATCTATCGACCAAACCACTTTAGCAATTTTCTAGGACGGGCCTGGGAAACTGCTGAAGTCTTAAAAAACATCAATATGAAAACTAGTTTTTTATCCGTATTTCTTTTTACGACACTCTTGGTTTTGCCTTCAGCCACGATAGAGTCTAGCCCGCCACCGCCTTCCTTCCATGAATATGAGGTGTCCGACCAAATAGTTGAAAAAGCCTTCCTGATTTTGCAAACGAAATGTAATGATTGCCATGGTCAAAAGAAGAAAAACGCGATCCTTACCAAGGAGAACATGAACCAATTTGCTGAAAAAATAAACAAGCAGGTGTTCATTAAAAAAAAGATGCCAAAAGGAGACGAAATTAAACTAACAGAAGAAGAACTAGGCGTTTTAAAAAACTGGGTTGATATAACAATACCTGCAAAGAAGTAATGCTATTATAAACTATCTATCCATTTCCGGAAGGCAGCCGTTTTGGGGCCACTCGTTTTCAGCACCTCTGTCATACCTTGCAATTGTATAGACAGTCGATTGCCAAAATAGGCTTCCATTTTCACGATGTAATTGACATTCACAATCTCTCCGCGATTGATCCGAAAAAATTGACGATCATCTAAGACTTCTTCTAATTGTGACATCCGATAGGAAATGATATGCTTGTGATTCTTCTGATCGAAAGCAAAAACCAAGTCATCATCTGCTTTAAAATACTTGATCTCTTCTGTGGCTAGGAAGTAAATACCATTACTCTTTTTGATGACAAATCGGCGCTTAAAATCTTGATGGGCGCTACCCAAGGCACGGGTGAGTTGCGCAATAACTTGCTCACTTACGCCCGACTGGTCCCCTTTGTCAAATAGCTTCAAGTATTTGTCGAGGGCATCCTTTAGATCTTCAGGAGCATAAGGTTTTAGCAGGTAGGCGATCCCATTGGTTTTAAACGCATCTAATAAATACTGATCATAGGCGGTCACGAAAATGATGGGTGACTGTACATCGTATTGTTGGAACAATTTGAAAACGCGACCATCTAACAGTTCTATATCAGAAATAATGAGATCTGGTCTGGTGTTTCCCTGGAGATATGCCAGTCCTTCTTGCACACTTTGCCCCCATTCTATATTGATCGCATCATTGAAGTAACCCTTCAATAGGCCCATGAGTTGATGGGCTGCCAATTTTTCGTCCTCGAGTAGTAGAATATTCATTAGGGTTGGATTTTGTTTAGTAGCGGAATTTTCACAATGAATAGGTCTTTTCCTGTCTCGATGGTAAGCGGTTGATCAGTGAGCAATGTCACGCGACGATCGAGACTTGAAAGGCCACTTCCTATGCTATCCGTGGCCGCTTCTTTCAACTGTACGCTGTTGATTACTACAATACGATTGTCTTCTAGGAAAATTTTCACTTTTAGCGGGGCGGAGGGTAGCGCAACATTGTGTTTCACTACATTTTCGAGCAGGGTTTGGATAGAGGCGGGAGGAATATAATAGGCAGCTAATTCCTCCATGGGCAATTGAATATCAAACTCAAAAAGTCCATCAAAGCGTTGCTGGAGCAAATAGATATAATCAGCAGAGAACTTCCACTCATCCGTCAGCGACACTAATTCCTCATTTCGATGCCGAATCATATAACGATACAGTGAGGACAATCGTTTGGTAAATTCGCTCGCTTTAATCGGGTCTGTTTGGATCAGAATATCTAGGATATTCAGGTTGTTGAATAGAAAATGAGGGTCCACTTGTGCTTGTAATAGTTTCAATTCGTGGTCCTTCTGATTGCGCTCCAACTCCAAAAACTTGTTCTGCGAAGAGTAATACTGCTTCGCCATCAAAAACAAACCGATCGGCGCCAAGGCTGTAAAATTATCGATGATCCCCCAGAGTAAGGAGGTGATAAAACCGGGGCCTATTGGACCATAGATGATGGGTAAAGCCAGCGTTTGTAGCATGTACTGTACCATCAAAACGACTAGAATGAGCACAAAGGTGGCCCAGTAATTTCCCGCTGGAAAAAACTTATTGAAGATCCAGAAAACGATCACGATTACGGCCAGTATGTCAATGGTAAAACCTATTATAATGTAAAAAAAGAGCGGTAAGCTCTTGCTGCTAAATAAGGGAATATCTTCTTCCGACCATTCCGCAAAAAAGGTAATGAGAAAAGCGAAAGCATAATAAATGCCCAGCAACATCCAATCCGCCTTATCCATTTTCCTAATCCAAGGTATTCGACTCATCCGTTTCTTTTTAGTGGTTCTGTGGCAGAAAGATAAGGGTATCCGGGCGATACCTGAACGTCGAATTCGGTGAACTCGTGTTTTCTTCGGTAAAGCGTAGAAGTGGAACGGTCAATGATAATGGCCAGAATAAGAAGAGATCAGATGACAGAAGAGAGAGTAGCTGGATTGGAGACTATGCCCCCAAATCACGGCTGACTTACCATCTTTCGGGTCTGACTACCCCAGGGAGTATGAAGCGTATAAAAATAAACACCTTGCTCCTGCAAGCTCACATCAAACGAACCTGCTCCTGCGGGGAATCGGCCTTCCTTTTTCCAAACTACTTGGCCTAATCCATTATAGACCTGTAATGAAAGCTTAGCCGCAGTAGGTATCTTAAAGGGAACCATTGTTTCGAGGCGAAAAGGATTGGGCTGGCAAGCGCCCAGATAAAAAGTATTTTGGATAGGAACAATACTAGAAAGCGTCTCAACTTGTAGCATCACGGCCCCCTTCTCTAGATCACTGTTGACATATTCCAAGTCAATAATCTCATCCGAAAGCGACAGATAGGGCAATAGGCTGGCAACAGGCTGTTTAGCTTCCATTTCCGCATAGAATAATAAGGTATTATCAGCTAAGGAGTAGGCATTATCGGAAAAATCCGCCCATGCAAATCGAAGGGACCCCTTATCCACATTGGTAAAGCCAAAACTCCCAATCCCTAAAGGGTCAAAATCCCCCAAGCCAAAACCAACAAATGACATGGCCATCGTATCAAATCGAAAGTCAAACTGTAAAGAGGCCACTTGCTTAAAGTTTTTCACCCGTATAGCCACGGTGAAGGTGTCACCGACTGCTGCCTCCAAATCTGGAATGGCCAAAATAAGGGTATCCGTATCTTCAGGAGATAGCCACTTTGTAGGCGACTGCTCTTGTGACTCACTTATTGTCTTCAGCTGCTCGGCAGTAGCGGGCGTGGCTATGGCTTTTTGGAAAGAAAAAGAAAAGAAAATTGGAAGTAGGAGTACTCCGAAAAGATATTTCATAGGTGCAAGGCTTGTATTGAAGTTATTGGGATAGAAATAGCGCTTTCATTAGGATTGTAAACATAATAAAAATACCATATAGATCCCTTATGTGATAAAGCACCAACAACTTTTAGGAAAGTCCAACTGTTTTAAAGCTCTATACACACACGTACATAACTCCCACACCTATTTTATGTCTACCGAAAAAAAAAGTAAAGTAACGGCTACCCAAGCGTTTCGTGAATTTATTTGGCCACGAAGAAAATTAGTTTTATTAGGGCTCATCTTGATTGTAATCAGCCGATTGGCGGGTTTAGTACTGCCTGGT
Source organism: uncultured Lewinella sp. (assembly GCA_913060855.1). Classification (GTDB taxonomy): domain Bacteria; phylum Bacteroidota; class Bacteroidia; order Chitinophagales; family Saprospiraceae; genus DT-111. The sequence goes on from CAJXUM010000019.1 coordinate 9,093, forward strand.
GCGAGTAAATACCTGATAGACAATGTGATCGTCGACAAGGATATGCAGATGTTGAAGGTTCTATTGCTAATCGTAGCCGGTTCTATTTTAGTCCAAGCGGTTACCTCTTATTGGCTCACTCAATTACTAAGTGTTGAGGCACAATTGCTGATTTCCAAATTGAGAGCAAAAGTGCAAGAAAAGATTTTGTCCTTACCCATCAGTTATTTCGACAACACCAAATCAGGTGCCTTGGTATCGCGTATCATGACCGATGTAGAAGGAGTCAGGAACCTCGTAGGCACGGGCTTAGTTCAGTTGGTGGGAGGTACCTTGACCTCTATTGTTTCCTTGTTTCTACTCATTAGTATTAGTCCGTTGATGACTGTTTATGTGCTAGTACCTGTTGGCATTTTCGCCTATATAGCCCTTAAAGCATTCGGGTATATTCGCCCTATTTTTCGGGAAAGGGGCGTGCTGAATGCGCGAGTGACAGGTAGATTAGTGGAAACATTGAATGGCGTTCGAGTTATTAAAGGCTTTAATGCCGAAAAGCAAGAAAATGCGATTTTTGCTGAAGGAGTAGACACCCTATTCCAGAATGTCAAAAAGAGTTTGACCGCCACTTCTATTATGACTAGTTCAGCTACTTTTTTGTTGGGAATAGCCACCACAGGCATTATGGGTATTGGAGGATATCAGATTATACAAGGGAATTTGACCTTCGGGGAATTTTTATCCTTTACCCTCTACCTTGGCTTTATGATTGCACCGATCGTACAGATGAGTAATATTGGTAGTCAATTAACCGAAGCTTTTGCTGGCTTGGATCGCACGGAAGAGATCATGAATATGGAGCCGGAGGATGATAAAACCGTCCGAACTGTCAATCTAGGAGAAATCAAAGGAAACATAAAATTTGAAGATGTTTCCTTTGCCTACATAGAAGACAAGGAGGTGGTACACAACATTAGCTTTGAGGCACCAAAAGGATCTGTCACCGCGCTGGTCGGGTCTTCGGGTTCTGGTAAATCGACCATTGCTGGCTTAGCGGCTACCTTTTTAAATCCCAATTCTGGCAAAATAACAATAGATGATGTTGACCTGTCTACGGTTAGCTTGAGTAGTTATCGCCAACACCTGGGTGTTGTTTTACAGGACGACTTTTTGTTTGAAGGTACTATTCGTGAAAATATTCTTTTCCCTCGTCCCAATGCAACGGAAGCCCAATTGCTCCAAGCTGTTGACGCCGCTTATGTAAATGAATTCACCGATCGATTTGAAAAAGGTTTGGATACCCTCATTGGTGAAAGAGGAGTAAAGCTTTCGGGTGGACAACGACAGCGGATCACGATCGCCCGTGCGATATTGGCGGATCCTAAGATTATCATCCTGGATGAAGCGACCTCCAATCTAGATACAGAGAGTGAATCTTTAATTCAGAAAAGTTTGAATGAGCTGATGAAGGGCCGAACCACTTTCGTTATTGCTCACCGCCTGAGTACCATTCGTCAAGCCTCTCAGATACTAGTCATAGAAGAAGGACACATTGTAGAAAGAGGGAATCACGACGACCTAATCGAAAAGAAAGGGCGCTATTTTGAGTTGTATACTTATCAGGCGAGAATTTAGTTTTCCAGAAAAAACGTGGAAGCTGTCCTAAATAAGTCAACTGGATTGTCATATTGGGTATATTGTATAAATAACTAGGCAAGATTTGAGCCAAGTTGTCATTGATTTCACCAGACAAAAAAGAAGACTTATGAGAGAGTTTTTATTAATCCTAAGAGGAGATGGCATGAATCATCTTTCTCCTGATGAGCTACAATCACTTTTTTCCAATTACCAAAAATGGGTAGCAGAACTTGGTGAACAATACCTAGCTGGACAACGCCTGGAAGATAAAGGAGCCTTACTCTCTGCTCCTAAGGAGGACGTATTAACGGATGGGCCATTCTTAGCTTCTAAGGAAATCATTGCGGGTTATTTCATGATACAGGCCGCTGATCAAGAAGAAGCCAACGAAATAGCCAAACGATCGCCTCATTTAGGCCTTTACCAGATAGAAGTTCGACCATTGGTTTTTCCGAAAATGAAATAACAATTGTCAACTCACCCCAACTCCCTAGTCGAGCATCTCTTTCGCACTACTGCTGGTAAAATGGTAGCAGCGCTAACTCGTCTATTTGGCACCTCTCACATTCAATTAGCAGAAGATATTGTACAGGATACGCTGATCACTGCGATCAATCATTGGAGTACCGATAAAGTACCCGAGCAACCAGAAGCCTGGTTGTGGCAGGTAGCTAAGCGAAAGGCATTGAATGAAATGCAGCGTAAAAAGATGATACTGCGCCATCATCAGGGCGGCTTGGCCCCTAGCGAATCCTATAATCAGGAGATCGACACTATTTTTCTATCCCATGAGATAGCGGATAGCCAATTGCGAATGATATTCACTTGCTGCCATCCTTCCCTCAACACCGCCTCGCAAATTGCCTTGACACTAAAAACACTATGTGGTTTTGGCGTCAAAGAAGTAGCCCGTGCACTCTTATCCACCCCCTCCACCATCAATAAGCGCCTTTACCGCGCCAAACAAAAGATCCAGCAATCTGAGATTCCCTTCATTATTCCATCGGGGAAAGACTTGGAACCTCGGCTGGATGCCGTATGCTTGTCTTTGTATCTTTTATTCAATGAAGGGTACAATGCCTCCACAGGGAATCAATTGATTCAAAAAGAGCTATGCCTCGAGGCCATGCGATTGACCAAGGTACTAGTAGATCATTTTCCCGAACAAGATACATTGAGTGCACTACTCGCACTCATGTGTTTTCATTCTGCTCGTTTTGACGCTCGCCTCGATGATAAAGGAGCCATCATCATTTTTGAAGAACAAGATCGCTCAAAATGGAATCGAGCCTTAATCACTGAAGGTATTCTATATTTAAACCGATCTACCCGAGGGAAAAAACTCAGCGCTTACCACCTCGAAGCAGGCATCGCAGCGGAGCATTGTCTGGCCAATAGTTTTGCAGCCACTAATTGGGCGAGTATCAAAAAACAATATCAACTCCTGTACCGGCTAAAGCCCAATCCAGTTATTTCACTCAATCTAGCTATTATTGAAAGTCAGCTAAACGGGAAAAGAGCTTCTTTGCAAACCCTTTCCCATTTAGCCGAAACAGGTGAATTGGCCAACTACTATCTTCTGCCTGCCACACAGGGAATCTTTTCTTTTCATTTGCAGGAATATCCGCAAGCGATTGTTTTTTTGGAGCAGGCTTTACCTTTGACGCATTCCGCTTCTGAGATTGCTTTCATCCAGCAGAAGATCCAAGAATGTCGAGTAGCGATGCAGGGTGACCGGGAATAGCCTGTGAAGAGGCGAAGCCGAGAAGCGGTGGAATCATTATTTATGTAGAAAGTTAAAAATGAACGAATTATACCTTTAACTTAACACTTTTTCATACTACTGGACAAAGGTAGATATCAGAGGCCAGACGACAGAAGAGAGATTGGCTAGAAACAAAGTAGAGGCCCCGTTTCAGCAGTCTCTTTTCTCGCTTCTGTCTTCTAAATATCTAGTAATATGGCACTTATTCGCCTCTTCTCCATTCCACCTTTTCGTTTTCGGCCAGTCTGAATGGCTAAAGAAGGCCCTACCAAGCTTGTCCTACGCCCGTTTCGCAAAAACTCACTAAGCTTTGTACAAAATGCTCCCAGCCTTGTTTTGTCATTTCAAAAGGATCTTGCCCTTTCCATTTTTCGTCAAATTTGGCATGAGAAAAAACAAGCTTCGTACCGCCTGGAGCAGCCGATATTTCAGAAATAACCTCGGTTCCAATCCAGGCCGGATTTGGGTTTTGGGTGCATTCCCATACTACTTTCTCATTGGGCTTTAATGATTGGGTCCGAAAGCCCATTTCTACTACATTCCCTTCTTTGACGAATTTGAGTACGGAATCTTCGCCTTCCTGCTCTCCCACCACACAATCCTTAGACCACCAGCCGGTAATACCTTTTTGGGTAGAAACCGCTTGATAAATCGCTGTTGGCGCTGCTTTAATCGTTAATTCGTGTTGAATTTTCATTATTTTCAGTTTAAATGAAGTAATCTTTTATGTCTTCATTAAACTGACAATTGGGGTTTGAGAATTAGGACCAACAGCGATAGAAAGTTTTTTTTGCTAAGCGTTAGGGAAGGCAGCTTAGTGAAAAAACAGCAAGGTGATCTTTACAAAATTTGCGGGCTTGAAGTCCATGATCCCAAATCTTTGATATATTTGAAAAATGACAACAAACACATCCAAAGTGACCATACATATGGTTTCGAGCCTTGATGGCTTCATCTCTAAAAAAGATGGGAATGTTAACTGGCTTACCTCAACTGATCATTACGAAAAAGGCATTACGCTAAGCGAAGAAGAGGTAGAGGCGTTTATCAAGGCTATCGACTGTTATGTGATGGGCTCCCGAACCTATGAAAAGGCCTTGGAACTTGGATGGCCCTATGGTGAAGTGCCCGTTATCGTGTTAACGAATAGAGACTTGAGTTCCAACAGAGAAAATGTGACGTTCTATGCTGGCGACCTAGATGAACTTGTAAACGACCAGCTAAAACCAAAATATAGAAATATATGGATGGTCGGAGGGGCTATGATCACCAAAGACTTTATTCGATTGAATCTGGCAGACGACATAATAATCTCCATCATGCCTGTCATCCTAGGTGAGGGAACACTCTTTTTTGACTACATCGGTCAAGAACAGACACTACATCTGAAAGACGTAACAACTTACCGAGATGGAATGGTAGAATTGTGGTACGAAATAGTAAAAAAAGAGAACTAGACATCAACAGAAACCATTATTTTCCTTCAAAGCGACAATAAATCAACACACGTGAAAAATCAACTATTACTACTATCCATTTTAATAATGGCACTAGGATGTACAAAACAAGAAACGGAAGTTTACCTTTTTTCCTTCTTTCAGGGAAACGGTGAAGACGGCCTACACCTCGCCACCAGTACAGATGGCTTAAACTGGACGGCACTTAATAACAACGAGTCATTCCTAAGTCCTGAAGTTGGGAACGACAAATTAATGCGCGATCCTTGTATCATCAAAGGGGGAGATGATAAGTATCACATGGTTTGGACTGTAAGTTGGAATGAAAAAGGGATTGGTTATGCCAACTCTACCGACTTGATTAATTGGTCTGAGCAGCAATATATCCCGGTGATGGAGCACGAGTCTAGTGCTAGGAATTGCTGGGCGCCTGAGATCTTTTATGATGAAAACTCCAAGCAATATCTGATCAATTGGGCAACGACCATCCCCGGACGATTCCCTGAAACCGAGACGCTGGGAGATGATAAATACAATCACAGGATGTATTATACCACTACAAAAGATTTTGTTGATTTCAGCGATACAAAACTATTCTATGATGATGGTTTTAATGTCATAGACGCCACCATTCTGAAAAATGAGGGGACCTATTATATGTTTTTAAAGGATGAAACACTATTACCTAAGGCCGAAAAAAACATAAGAATTGCCACTAGTACTAACCTCTTTGGCAATTATTCTCCGGCATCCAAACCGATAAGTGCTGATTGGGTCGAAGGCCCTACTTCGATAAAGATTAATAATGAATGGCTCGTCTACTTTGATCAATATACCAGGCATAAAATGGGGGCGATCAAATCTTCTGATTTAGAAAATTGGACAGATATTTCTGATACCATTAATTTTCCGGAAGGAACCAGGCATGGCACTATTTTCAAAGTGAAAGAGAGTGTATTGAAAAATATTCGATCACAAACAATGACAGACTAAATTAATCATAATTCGATCGGTATCTTGCCTCATTGTTACTCTGGGCTTATTTATAGTCTTAATAATGATGAATGCTTAGTCCAAATTTTGGTAAATATCCATTATTGGCTAACTTCAAGAGCATGGATTTGATTTAAACTTTTTTAATTAAAACCGCAATTATGGAAACACCGAAAGAGGATCCCGAAATGAAAGAAGAGAAGAAACCGATCGAGGACCAAGTAGAAGAGAAATCAGAAGGAATAATAGATTCTATTAAGGATACTACAGAAGATATCGTCGATTCTATTACCGAGAAAAAGGATGATATCGTCAACTCCATTAAAGAAACGAAAGAAGATATTGTAGAGTCTCTTCAAGAGAAAAAAGATGGGATTTCAAAAAGCATAGGTAGCGGCGTAAAAAAGACGAAAAGCTTTTTCAGAAAGGTTATCATTGGTTCTATCGTATTATTCATTCTATCCATTGGTGTCTATATGATCTATGCCAATTGGACGTACAGTGAAGGGACCAGAGCTGGAAATTTAATTAAAATCTCGAAAAAGGGTTATATTTTCAAAACCTATGAAGGGCAATTAAAATTGGGCGGGATTGACCTATCTAACCCTGAAGAAGGAATGAGTGATAGTTGGAGTTTTTCGGTAAGGGACGAAAGCGTATTTAAAGAATTAGAAAAACGACAAGGTCAGAAAGTGGTTTTAAGATACAAGCAAATTAATAATGCGATGCCCTGGCAGGGAGATACCGATTACTATATTTATGCCGTAGAGTAGTTTGGGATCTACTCATTCGTTTTAGTGTTCTCATTAGCACAAGGACCGATGAGATGGTGCTCTAAGTATTCATGAATTTCGGCAATGGTGGCATCTTCAGAAAAGCGCTTCGGCTCTTTGAATTTCACGGAAAGTTGAACGCCCTTTTCCCGCAGTTGTAGCCCCCTTTTCCCAAAGGCTTTTCGAAAGCCGTCGATTTCAACGGGCACGACTAAAGGGTTGAAGGCCTGTCTCTTATACACATCTGACGCTGCCGACGAAGAGGATAGTGTAG
>CAJXUM010000020.1 GCA_913060855.1 uncultured Lewinella sp.
GAGATCAGCCTCGGTCTCGTGGGCTCGGAGATGTGTATAAGAGACAGATCTAGAAACAGCTTCCTCACTTACCGAAATAATCATTTTTTCACCTAATACTTTACAGATGAAGTTCAAAAATATTTCCTTTTATTTATCACTGATGATCATGAGTTTATTGGCTGTGAGCTGTGATAAGACTGAAAAAAGCGAAGCGCTTGCAGCAGCACCGGAAGGAATAGCTGTTGACGCGCCTTTATTTGGCCTTTCTAGCTATCATACCACGCTCGACGTGGGGACATTTTCGTCAGGCTTGCCGATTGTGAACTTGGAAGCAAAAGCCTACGAATCCATGTTCCATAAAATGGCTAAAACAATTACTTCCGAAGCGGGTGAATTAGTGAACTACTACCTAGAGCAAGTCGAAACGGAAGAAGGTAACCTTTACTACATGATCCTAAAAGGGGAATTGAGTGATGGTTCTTTTTTAAGTATAGGCCTGAACCTTCTTATTGATTCAAATACAATAGTAAAAGACGGTGAGGCCGAGTCTTTTATACTGGCCATAAACCCTGAGCCAACCCCGCATTGGTCTTGCAGAAGTTTTGGAATTTGCAATACCTGTCAATATGACTTCACACCAAATAGCTCGGGATGTAAATGTTCATTTGGCCCAAATACCTGTCAAAAATATTACCCTGGTCAAGGCACCGAATAACAGCTAAAATATTTATTGGAAAGAAAATTAAGGGGGCCTTTTGCCCTCTTAATTTTAAATAATACACACCATTTTTCTTCTATTTAAGGGATAAAAAGTTCATTTCAAGTTGTCAGATATTAGACTGTTCGAACATTCCATTGTATAAATCAAAACAAAATCGATACTTTGTTCGGATAAACGATAACACCGACTAAATACTGCAACTTGAGAACTTTTCTGTCTAAATCCTGCTTCCTTTTATGCTTCCTGGCTCCCGTTTTTGCTTTTGCGCAAACCAATGAGGGAAAAACTTTTTGGTGTGGCTTCATGGAACATCGCGATGTCAATCAAAATACGAAGGTCGTGATGATTACGTCCAAACAATCAACTAGCGGCACGGTGAGCATGCCGCTAAATGGTTGGAGCCAAGCGTTTACAGTCGCCGCGAATGGCGTTAACCTAATTACACTTCCTAGTAATGCCGAAACTATCGGGTCTGAAAACATTACGTCTACTGGTATACAAGTAAACGCTATTGATCCCGTCTCTGTCTATATCCACCAGTATTTCTCGATGCGTTCAGAAGCTTCCGTCGTTTTACCCAATTCATCCATTGGTGATGAGTATTTCGTAATGACTTATGAGGGTGTGGAAAGAAGTGGAACCGTTTTCCCTTCCGAATTTTTGATCGTGGCTACGCAAGATGAAACAACGGTGGATATAACCGTCAGTGATAGAACAAAACTAGGAAAACAAGCAGGTACTACATTTAGTGTCACACTCGATCAGGGACAAACTTACCAAGTGCAGGCTATGTCTGGAAATGGAGATTTGACCGGGTCCTATGTAAAAGGGGATAAAGATTTCTCCTTGTTTGCGGGTAATAAATGGACACAGGTTCCTAAGAGTTGCGAAGCGCGTGACAACCTCTTAGAACAAATGTATCCGCTAGCTACTTGGGGTAAACTGTTTGTCACTGTCCCCAATGACAAAGTTAACTATGATGTCTTTCGAATACTAGCCGCCGAAGATAATACAGTCATCCAAGTACAAGGTACTTCCAACAGTAGTAGTTATACCCTCAACCGAGGGCAATTCACTGAATATCAATCCTCACAAGCTTCTTATATTACTTCCAACAAAGCCATTATGATCGCGCAGTTCAATGTGGGTGCTAATTGCAATGGCCACACGCTGGGAGATCCGTCCATGGTCATACTCAACACCGTAGAACAAACGCGAGATACCGTGACCCTCTACAGTTCTTCCTTCCAAAATATTACGGAGAATTACATCAATGTGATTGCCCAGACCGTAGATATTGACAACATACTTTTTGATGGTAATCGATTGGGTGATATGGGAATTACAACGGGGACCGTCGGCCCAAATGATGAATTTGCCTTTGCCCGGGTGACGGTCAGCTCCGGGGCCCACACGATTATATCACAGGGTTGTGGCGTAATAGCTACGGCTTATGGATATGGGAATGTCGAGTCCTATGCCTACAGTGGCGGGGCTAGTTTCAATGAAATCAATGCTAACCCAATACCAGAAGGCGGGTGCCTCAACGACACCATTTCCTTTGATATCGGTCTGGAACCACCACGGTTTGAATTTGCCTGGGACCTGGGGGATGGCACGAAAACAACCCAAGGTAAATTTGAGCACATCTATAATAGTCTAGGGGCTTACCCTGTGCAACTCATCCTGACCGATAATTGCTTGCTGAAAACAGATACGCTATATCGAGATTTGCTGGTGAGTTTGCGCCAAGCCGTCGACGCTTCCGAGCTTATTGAGGTCTGTCAAGATGAATCGATCCAATTGTCTGCCACCGATTTAGCCGGTGCCCGCTATGAATGGCAAGGGCCACTGGACTACTATTCGGAGGAACAATTCCCAAATCTGCAGGGAGTGCAGCCTGGTATGAGCGGAGATTATGCCGTAATAGGTATTGTCTCGGGTTGTGCAACCTTCCCTGCCTATACGCCGGTTGAGGTTTATCCTACACCATTGCCTGATTTAGGGCCGGATACCCTTTTTTGTTCGAGGGATTTCGTTTTTGAATTGGATCCTGGCGATTTTAATTCTTATCGCTGGCAGGATAATGCTAATGGTGAGACTTATGCAGTCCGCTTCGAAGGGAATTACTCGGTAACGGTCACTAGTGATTTTGGCTGTATCAATTCCGATGAAGTAAGCTTGGTAGAACAATGTCCCACTAAAATATATGTCCCTAATATTTTCAGTCCCAATGATGATAACATCAATGACACCTTTGGCCCCTTTGCTACAGATGTTATTAGTATGCAATTCCAAGTCTATGATCGTTGGGGTAACCTCGTCTTCGAGTCCTACGATGAAACCAACCATTGGAATGGAGAATGGAATAATAAGCTAGCGCCAAATGGGGTATACGTCTGGTTTGTACAACTCGAGGGCTATTTGAAGGACGGTTCTGTATTCAGTCAGAAGAAAACGGGCTCAGTCACTTTAGTTAGATAACCAAATGCTCCTGCTCAATAGGACATGATAAAAGCGGTAAGATTCACATCCGATAACAAATTGAGTTTCTTGCGCAGGCGATAGCGACTAGCTTCTACGCCTCTAGGTGACACATTCATTAACGTAGCCATTTCTTTGGTCGTTAAGTTCATTTTCAGGTAGGCACACAACCGCAAATCTTTGGGTGTAAGGCTAGGATAAACCGTTCTGAGTCGGTCGAAAAAATTCTCATGCAATTCATTAAAATGATACATGACCTGATCCCATCCTTCATCAATTATTTCGTCATTTTTTAAAGCACGAATGAGTTTTTGTAGCTGTAGCTTGACCGCATTGTCTTTACTTTTCCGTTTGATCTCATCCAATTGGCTTACGATATCTAGGATGGTCTCGCTCTTTTTTACTAGGTGCAAGGTGGCAGAAACTAATTCTCTATTCTTGTGATTCAGTTTCGCTTGCATCTTCTCCGTTTCTAATTTTTCTATCTTGACCTTGGTTTGTTTAACAGTGGTATCCACTTTTTGCTCGAGAATTTTATACTTCTTTTGGGATTTGCCATACAACAGATAAGCTAGCACTATTAAAAGGAACAGGTAGATCCCGATAGCTAGTGGGCGTAAGTACCAAGGCTTCGTAATCGAAAATGCCAATTTATAAGTAGAAGATTGAAGACCATCGGGGCTAGTAGCTCTGATATTCAATTCATATTCACCCGGTGCTAAATTCGTATATTCCTTGGTGCGAATAGCCGTCAAGGGAGTCCAGTCTTCGTCTAAGCCCTTAAGGAAGTACTGAAACTCCAGGCTTTTATTACGAACATATTCTGTGGCAGCGACACTATATAAAAATGAGTTTTGATAGTAGGGAAACTCGAATGGCTCAGCTGTATTCGTGCTGGGATAGATCAGGCTGTCTTTGTTGACGATCATTTCCTGTAAGACAATATCAAAGCTCGGCGTTTCTGGCTTTTTATAGCTTGCGTCATAGTGCAAGAAGCCATTAATTGTGGTAATAAAAACATGTTTTCGATCAAAGCTGTAGATCTTTTCCCAGCCGCTATTTAGCAAAGATTCTAATTCTGGGAAAACAATTTTTTCAATGGTTCGAGTCAGTCCACGCGCTGTGATATCCAACAATCCGATTTCTTTTTCGGTGACAAACCAAATGTCCCCATCTTGGCCTTCAAATAAGCGGCGTACTTTGGTATCTGCCCCAAGGTATTGGTTGATGGGTTCATAGGGCATAAACAGATCTGCTTCCCGATCAAAAACAAATACACCCTTTTCAGCACATACCAATATCTCACCATTGATTTTGAAGACATGATTATGCAAATTACTAGGCAGGCCATGCTCAGGCCCAAAAATAGCTACAGACCGTAATGCTGCATTATTTGGATAAGCTATTTGATAAACGCCTCGATAGGGATGAGACATCCAGTAATGATGGTATTCATCTTGTACAATAAAGCGACTGGATTCCTCCAGTTCAGGAAGGTCATCTAAATACCCAAGGTTCTCTGCCTCAAAGAAACTGATCCCTTCATAATTACCAGAAAAAATTAATTCGCTATCTAATTGATCCTGTTGAAAAAGCCAAACGCCGGTTTTATCATAAAATTGGGTAGCAGTAGCCCCATCCACCAAGAAAGCACCCTCTTTATGACTTAATATCAATTGATCATTCACCTGGTCCAATCCCCAAACTTGGCCATTTGTATTTTGCACCAACCGAAGGTCCTTCGTACTGGTTTGCCCTTTCCAGTCGGCATACAGTAATCCGCTGCTATTCCCCAAATAGATTTTATCTTCAAAAATAACTACATCATAACCCGCCCCCTCCAATTCATCTTTGGGGTAAATTCTAGCAAAGGGCGAATTGGTTCGTATCATACTAATCCCATTATCCAAGCCAAGCCACAGGTTTTTATGCCGATCTAGGAAAGTACTGATCACTCTATCGTTGGACAGGCCATCTTCTGCAGTAATATGATATTTGAATTGCCCTTCCTTGTCAATGATGATGGCTCCATTAAAGCCTGTTCCGATAAAAACATCCCCATTATCCAATACATCGACGGTGTTAATAAACTGATTCCCAAAATGGTTCTCCCCTTCATTCTCCCATTTTTGTATCCGAATTCCATCGTAAATAAATAGGCCTTGCCGATAAGTAGTAATAAGAAAGCCCTCTTCAAAAGGAATGACTTTTCTCACCTCACTACCAGCTAATAAAGAGGAGCCAGTAAGTGCTACAGCGCCTCCCTCTTCCATTTGATACAAGGTTCCGTCCATGTCCTGCAGAAAAAGCCTTCCTTTGGCTGCGCCCAAAAAAGAAACTGGAAAATCAGTGACAACTTGAAAGGAGGTATCTGCTAAAATGAAAAGTTTCTCAGAAGCAAGGAAGTAGAGTGTCTCCCCTAAGCGCTCAATTCCCCAAACATCTTCAAAGTCTTGGTGCTGTTCCGGTATCTTGGATTTCAAGGATATAAAAGTCCATTTTCCTTTCATATCCCTTTGATAGAAACCTAATTCATTTTGCCCACCGCCATAAATTAAATCCTCTTTTAAATGAATGGATCGTAATATGGTCTTATTCGGCAGCGGAAAGAGGTGCCATGTGGCTCCATCAAATTCCAAGAGGCCTTCATTATTGGCAAAGTACATCAATCCATCGGCCCCTTGCTCGATATCCCAGTTTTGAGTACCATATCCATACTCTTCTTTGGCATAGGATTCGACAAACGGAATACCAATCAACTGTGCAAATACGGGCCTTACAGCCAGTATCAGTCCAAAAAATATCCCAATTTTGAAAAATCGATACAACATCACCTGTGATTACTTTGTGATCCTAAAATATCAAAATGAGTGGTAAAATAGTAGGTATGTAGTACCTATCTTAAAAAAAAAATTAAAGTGAGTAATTAAACAGGGGGAACATATATTTGTTTAAATACGCTAACACTTAAATTTGCTCACAGAAAAACACCACCTAACAGAATTTTATTCCACAAGTACAAGTATTAATTCTTAAACCTGTAATTCACTAGGGTGAGCAGCGTGTACCCGTTCTGTGTAGAGCAATTTCTCTTATAGTAAGGCGCTTCGCTATCCCCTAATTACAGTCTGAACCCATCATAAATTAAAAGTTATGAGATCAAATTTATTAGTATTAATGCTCCTATTAGTCCCGCTATTCCTCGTAGCGCAGGAAGGGACCATCAAGGGCGTTTTACTGGATCAGGAAAATACTGAACCGCTTCCTTTTTCAAATATTTACAATGTCAGTTCAGGTTCGGGCTCTGTCACTGATATGGATGGTCAGTTCAGCGTCCTAGCTAGTATAGGAGATACCCTACAATTTAGCTATACGGGTTATGCGACGCAAGAAATTGTCGTTGTGAACTTCGAAGACTTGACCATCAACTTGGGCTTTGGCCTAGCAGAATTAGAAGAGGTCGTAGTCATTGGCTACTCTACCTCCACGAAAAAAGAAATTACGGGGGCGGTTTCTATCGTCAAAGCAGATGAGATAGAGGCTTTAAACCCGAATCGATTAGAACAAGCCTTGCAAGGCCAGTCCGCGGGTGTCCAAATTAGTTCTCAATCTGGTTCGCCAGGCGGTGGGTTCAATATTCGGATACGTGGTATCTCCTCCAACGGAAATAATAATCCACTGATCCTGGTAGATGGTGTACGATATGAAGATCTAAGTGCGCTAGACCCTTCTAGTATAGAAAGTATAAATGTACTGAAGGATGCATCGGCTAGTATATATGGTGTGCAGGCGGCCAATGGGGTCATCCTGATCACGACTAAGACCGGAAAGGAAGATACTAAACCGACAGTGGATATACATTACTACTACGGCATCCAAGAAACGGCACGGAAAATCCCTACCCTAAATGCTACCGAATATGCGCTCCTAACCAATGAGGCCCATGTCAACGGAGGAAGTGCTCCGCCTTATACTAGCATCGCCGGGCTTGGAGAAGGAACAGATTGGCAAAATGAAGTTTTTGAAACAGCTCCAGTGACCAATGTCAATCTTAATGTAAGAGGTGGAGGAAGTCGCTCTACTTATGCGATTGGCGGATCCTTTTTTGAGCAAGACGGAATCGTCGGTGGAGATCAAGCCGCCTTCAAACGCTATACCGGCAATCTCAATTATGGTGTAGAAGTCATCGACAACCTTAAATTCACCTCCATCGTTGCCTATACCCACCAAAAGAGAAAAACACTCAGTGAAAATGCCATTGGGTCGGTTTTATTCAATGCCTTGAATATGCCATCGACGCTTTCTCCACTAGATGATAATGGTGCATTCACCTTAGCAGATGGCTTGGGGTCAGAGGTAATCAATCCCCTCGCGCAGATCGCCAATACCTTTAATGATGTAAACGTCAATCGTTTCACGGGGAAAATTGGCTTTACCTATGAGCCGATTCCAGGCTTGTCCATTGAGTCTAGTGTGCCTTACAATTTCTCTAATGTAAGAGGCAAGACTTTTGGCCCAGAGATCTTCTTTGGTGCGGGGAAAGTATTCAATGCGACCGAGAGCTCTATCTTCGAATTCGCTGAAAGCTATACCAGCTGGGGTTGGGATAATGTAGTCAACTATGAAAAATTCTTCAATACGGCCCACAAATTCAACTTTACGCTTGGAACGGCGCTATATGAAGAAAGATTTAGAGGATTATATGGCTCGGGATTTGGTGTTCCAAACAACAGCTATGAGTTTGCGGCTTTATTCCAAGCCAACGAAATCCGAGATAATGGTGCCAATTCAGGTGCTGGGATTTTCAGGTTGATGTCTTACTTCGGCCGTATTCAGTACAGCTACAATTATAAATATTTAGCTTCTTTCATTTTGCGAAGAGATGGGACAACTCGTTTTGGCCCTAATAATAGATATGGCTATTTCCCTTCTTTATCACTCGGTTGGGTCGCCTCAGAAGAAGCCTTTTTGAAGGATGTTGACTTCATAGATTTTGCCAAGGTACGCCTTAGTTATGGTGAAACAGGAAACGACAAGATTGGAGACTTCCGCTATGTTTCTTCTTTGAACGGTGAAGCAGAATATATCTTCAATGGTGGCCAATTGGTTTCTGGTCAAGCCGTAGGAACGATTGCCAACCCGGACATCACCTGGGAAACCAATATTCAATTCAATTTTGGTGTCGATCTTAACCTCTTCGATAATCACCTCTCCGTTACCGCAGATTACTTCTATAAGGAAAGCCAAGACTTGCTCCTTGCGATTCCCGTCTCTGGCCTAACTGGCTATACTGCGCCTGGTGGCGGGCTACCGATTGCCAATGCAGGTTCTATCCGAAATACGGGCTTCGAATTGGCGGTTAACTACAATGATAATCTCAATGAGAGGGTGAAATATAGTATCGGATTTAATGCTACCCAGCTGAAAAATGAAACCTTGAATTTGAACGATGGCGTATCCTTTATCTCAGGTGGTGGCTTCGGCATCGGACAACTTCCTCCTACTCGTTGGGAAGTGGGTCAACCGATTGGCTACTTCTATGGACGAGTAACCGATGGAATTTTCCAATCGCAGGAAGAAGTGGAGATACATGGCGCACAACCCGGAGCTAGCCCGGGAGATATTCGATTTGTAGACCTGAATCAGGATGGCATTGTGGATCAGGAAGATCGCACCTTTATAGGTAGTCCCATCCCAGAATTCATTCTTGGCGTCAACTTCAATGTAGATTTTTACAACTTCGACTTTTCCATTTTCGCAGACGCACAGTTGAATATAGACCTCGTTCGTAATTACGAAAGAAATTTACCGCTTACCAATAAAACCGCCTATTCGATCGATCGTTGGTATGGCGCTGGAACCAGTGATGATTTTCCTAGATTAACAATCGGTGCATCAGAAAATACGCTGTTCTCTGATTTTTACATAGAGGATGGTTCCTATTTCCGAATCAAGAACATTCAACTCGGTTATACCCTCCCAGAAGCTTTATCGAGAAAAGCCGGGATGAAAAAGTTCCGTATTTATGGATCTGTTACCAACTTATTCACCTTTACCAATTACCAGGGCTATGACCCTAACATTTCTTCCGGAAGTCCATTAGACGCTGGGATTGATGTCGGGTATTACCCACAGGCTAGAACTTTTATTGGTGGAATCAAAGCAACCTTTTAATATGAAGAGCTATAAAATCTTACACAAAATATATATGGTGCTTGCGGTCTGCGCCATACAAGCCTGCTCAGAAAATTTTCTGGATGTAGCGCCTATTAACCAGATCAATTCCGAGAATTTCTTCAATTCAGAAGAAGATTACAGTCAGGCACTAGTAGCCAGCTATGACCTACTCGGGGCTACCTATCTCAATGTTATACTGGGAGAAATTGCCTCCGATAATACTTTATGCGGTGGTGAAAATGCGAATGACGTTCCGGGCTGGCAAGAAATTGATGACATGAAACACAGTTCGGTCAACGATCAAGTCCGCAATCTCTGGAATTGGATGTACGCCGGAATCAATCGATGCAATTACATTTTCGAATTCCAAGACAAATTGGAATTTGAGGGTAAGGATCAAATCTTGGCCCAGAATGCTTTTTTACGTGCTTACTACTACTTTGAATTGACCAAATGGTTTGGTGATGTGCCCTTGGCTATTGACAAAAGAGTAAGTTTTAGCGAAGTTTCCAATTTTCCTCGAGTGACGAAAGCTAGTGTTTATGCCCAAATAGAAACCGATCTAAATTTTGCTAGTTCGGCTTTACCGGCGACGCAGGGGCAACTCGGGCGTGTGACCAAAGGAGCTGCCCAGTCTTTACTAGGCAAGGTCTTGATCTTTCAAGGGAAATATGCCGAAGCTGCCACTATCTTGGATCAAGTCATAGCCTCCAACAACTATGATTTGCACGAAGATTTCAGCACGCTATTCCTACAACAAGAAGAAAACAATCAGGAATCCGTTTTTGAAATACAGTATTCGAATGTACAAGGAGCTGGATTTGGCTGTTTGCAGTGTAGCGAGGGAAATGTGGCCGTAGGCTTTAGTGGTATTAGAGGCTACAATGGTCCAACTTATCAAGGCGGGTTTAGTTTTAATGTCCCAGTCCAAGACTTAGTTGATCAATATGCGGCTAATGATCAAAGGCTTGATCCAACGATCATGGACATAGAAGCTTTTAAAGCTGCACAGGCAGAAAAAGGAATTGATGTTTCTTACTCTGAAGGCTTTGAGCATACGGGTTACTACAACCATAAATACATCCCTAGAACCGGCGAAAGCTTTCAAGATCCCAACCTCACTAATGCGACTAATTACAGAGCCATTCGCTTCGCTGATGTACTACTCTTAGCCGCAGAAGCCCACAATAAGGAAGGAAATGATGCTACGGCACTAACTTACCTGAACCGGGTACGAGCCAGAGCAGGTTTAGCTGCTGTGACGGACACGGGTACCACCTTGGAGGAAGTTATTTTTCAAGAGCGGAGATTGGAGTTAGCGGGTGAAGGCCATCGATTCTTCGACCTAGTGAGAACAGGTAGAGCCGCCGCCGCAATTCCCGGATTTCAAGAAGGTAAACATGAATTATTTCCCATCCCCTTCTTGGAAATTGAGCTAGCAGGAAATATTTGGGATCAAAACCCAGGATACTAATCAAAAACAATTAGAAGATGAAAATCCTAAGCATAAAAAATAGCATTTTCGTTCTACTCCTGTTAGGCCTTTTGGGCTGTGACAAAGATGAGTTCAAGGAGTTGATCGCAGGGCCTCCAGGTGATGTCAGTTTGAAATTTACCATGGCAAACGATGATTCGGGTGAGCTTACCGTCTTTCCGGAGGCTACTGGAGCGTCGTATTTCGAAGTCTTCTACGGGGATAACCCCGCTGAAGTTGCCGAAAAGATCATCACAGGTCAATCCGGTAAGCACATCTATGAAGAAGGCAACTATACCTTAAAGACGATTGCCTACAGTATTTCAGGCGAAAGTACAGAAATCACGCAGGCGGTTACGATCCAGTTTACACCTCCCGAAAACTTAGCGGTGGATGTAGTCATTGACCCTGTCAACACGAATATCGTTACCGTCACACCAACGGCGGACAATGCGACCCTTTTTGAGTTGTATTTCGGCGATGTGGACAATGAGGAAGCCACAACTATCATGGCGGGAGAATCGGCCGTACACGCCTATGCCGAGACAGGAGCTTATACGCTCCGAGTAGTTGCGCGTAGTGCATCCTCTACTACTTTGGAGTTCACACAGGAGTTAGATATCATTAAACCAGCCGTACAGCTGAGCTTGCCCATCGACTTCGAAAACCCAGAGATCAACTATAATTTCATCTCTTTCGGTGGAGCAGAACTTAGCCTAATAGATAATCCGGATGCAAATGGCCTAAATACCTCCTCCAAGGTGGGAAAATTACTTAAGATGGCAGGTTCCGAAGTATGGGCCGGTGGACTATTGCAACTACCCCAAGCTATTGACTTCGCAGCCGCTGACCAATTCAGTGTAAAAGTATGGAGTCCTAAAAGTGGCATCCCTGTAAGATTAAAGGTGGAGAATGAGACAGATGCTGGTATTTTCTTGGAATTAGACGCTACGACGACGACTAGCAATGAGTGGGAAACCCTCAACTACGATTTCAGCGGTATTGACAAAAACAATAGCTATCACAAAGTAGTCATCTTCATGGATTTCGGAACTGCAGGAGATGATACCAATTACTACTTCGATGATTTCATCTTATCGGGTGAAACGGAATCCTTCTCTTTACCCATTGACTTCGAAGCCGACAATGTAGATTATACTTTTACGGATTTTGGCAATGTGGTCACGAGTCGAATTGATAACCCAGATGCTTCTGGCAATAATACCTCCGCGAAGGTAGGTGCCTTAAATAAACCCGCTAATGCCGAGGTTTGGGGCGGTACCTTTATGCAATTAGGAAGTCCTATCGACTTTGAGACTAGCGATCAACTTAAGTTAAAAGTTTGGAGTCCTAAGGCTGGAATTACGGTCAAGTTTAAAGTAGAGAACTCAACTAATCCTGATATCAACGCCGAGATAGATGTCATCAATTCGGAAAGCAATAGCTGGGAGGATTTAAGCTTTGACTTCAGTGCCATCGATAAATCCCAAGACTATGACAGAGTCGTTCTTTTCTTCGACTTTGACAATAATGGAGACGGATCAGATTATTACTTTGATGGGATTGGACAAATCTTAGCAGAAACGGAATCACTCACCTTACCACTAGATTTTGAATCTGAAAACCTAACCTACGCTTTCAACGAATTTGGAAATATAACCGCTAGCGTAATAGATAACCCTGATGCTTCTGGCATTAATACTTCAGCAAAAGTAGGGACTTTGAATAAACCGGCCGATGCAGAAGTCTGGGGTGGAACCTTTCTCACCTTGGATGAACCCATCGATTTTAATAGCAATGACCAATTGGCGTTGAAGGTATGGAGTCCTAAAAGTGGTATTATCGTCAAGCTAAAAGTGGAGAATTCGGGCAATCCGGATATCAATGCTGAGGTAGATGTCACCAATACCCTAAGTAATGGATGGGAGGAATTGGTTTATGATTTTAGTTCCATAGATAAATCTCAGATCTATGACCGAGTGGTTGTCTTCTTCGATTTTGACAACGCTGGTGATGGATCAGATTACTACTTCGATGACATCCAATTGGTTGATGGTGATGGCGGCGGCGGTGGTAACGAAGATGCGCTTACTTTGCCTATCGACTTCGAATCTACGATGATTGATTATACTATTGAAGCCTTTGGGAATACAAGTGCTAACGTATTGGAAAACCCAGATGCTAGCGGCCTAAACACCTCCAGCCAAGTAGCGCAATTGGTAAAAGCGAATGGTGCGGAGACTTGGGGCGGTGCATACCTCCAGTTACCCGACCCGATCGACCTCAGTAGTATGACAGAAATGGAGATTAAGGCCTGGTCTCCTAAGTCGGGAATCAATGTTCTACTCAAATTAGAGAATGCGACGGATGGGAATACCTTCCACGAAGTACAGGTGGTCAATACCAAAACGGATGAATGGGAAGTACTAAGCTTTGATTTGAGTGGGATTGATACCAGCAAAACCTATCATAAAATTGTTCTTTTCTTCGACTTTGGCGTGAGTGGAGATGGCTCCACTTATTTTTTCGATGACATCAAATTGAAGTAAATTTTGGCTAAACGATCAATCATGAAATCAATAAAATATATTAAAATATTTGCTATCCTCCTTTGCTTCTTTAGCATACTTGCTTGCGAGGAGGAGTTGTCGGAAATAGAGGCAATAGATGCCCCTACTAATCTGACACTCAATGCTACCGTCTCACAAGATGGCTCTGGAATCGTTTCCTTTTCATCCAGCGCAAGTGGTGCTATGGTATACCATTACTTCATGGGGCTAAGCGATAATGAAAAAGCTACGGTAAGTAGTACAGGTAAACTTGATTTCACCTACAGGAGCTCTGGACTTTACAACGTTCGGGTTGTTGCTTATGGTCCCGGTGGATCGGCTACCAATACATCTACTGAGATAGATGTACAGGTTACTTATGAACCACCATCCGATTTGATCAGCATTTTGACCAATGGATCTACGAGAAACTGGTTATGGGACAAATCTGTCATTGGCCACTTAGGTGTAGGCCCCCTATTCGATGGTGATGGGAATCCAGTGGGAGAGCCGATCTGGTATATGGCCCAACCCTTTGAAAAAGAATCTGAGGGATGTTTGTACAGTGATGTGGTTACCTTCAGTGTCAAAGCTGACAACAGTGTTTCTTATCAATTAAACAACTCCGGTACGACCTATTTCAATGCGGGAGAAGTCAATGCCGAATTGGGCGAGGCAGCCCCCAATGCGGATCGCTGCTACGATTATGATGCTGGGGTGACTACAAGTGTCGGTTTCTTTGAGTCAGCTAGTGGCTTAAGCAATTCGACTAACATCAGTTTTATTTTAGGGAACAATGCTTTTATCAGTTATTTCCTAGGAACTAGTAGTTATGAAATTTTGAGCTACAGTGCAGACTTCATTTATGTTCGTTGCATTCAGACCAATGACGCGGGTGAACAACTCGCTTGGTACCAGCGTCTTGTCGCAGAAGATGCTAGCGGCGAAGAACCAACCGGGGGCTATGAATTATTATGGGCGGAGGAGTTCGATACAGACGGCGCTCCTAATCCGAGCAATTGGGCTTATGACCAGGGAACTGGAGATAATGGATGGGGTAATGGTGAGGCCCAAACCTATACTAATCGATCGGAAAACGTTTTCGTTGACAATGGTACCCTCAAAATTGTGGCCAAGCGAGAGAATCTAAATGGTGCAGCTTTCACCTCTGCTCGCCTCAAAACCCAGGATAAGTTTGAGTTTACCTATGGAAAAATCGAAATCCGAGCCAAGCTCCCATCCGGTGGTGGTACTTGGCCAGCTTTATGGATGTTAGGCGCTGATTTTGAGACCAACACCTGGCCAGCAGCAGGTGAAATGGATATCATGGAACACATCGGCAATCGGCAGGATGTAGTGCAAGCAGCAGTGCATACCCCATCTAGTTTTGGGGATACTCAAAACAAGGGAGATTTGACTGTAGCTGGCGTATCCGATGAATTCCATCTTTATGAATTGGAGTGGACAGCCGAATCACTAAAATTTGGCGTGGATGGTAATAATTATTATACCTACAATCCATCTGCTAAGGATGATAGCACCTATCCCTTCAACAAGGATTTCTTTTTCATTCTGAATGTAGCTATGGGCGGATCATTGGGAGGTAATATCGATAATGCCTTTATCGAAAGCACCATGGAAGTGGACTATATCAGGGTATATCAAGAAAAGTAATGCTATATTTAGTTCAGCATAAATAAGGAGTACAGCCCGGTTGGCTAAAGCGGACCGGGTTGTTTCCTATTTACACTTAAATCACCATTTCGACTATCTACATCACTCATTCGCTCCAAACAGGAACGATTGCCAAGGCGTTATCTGGCTTACGCTCCAGATCTTAGCCAGGCTGCAGAAGCTAGTCTGGTCAAATTATTAAAACCCTACTGAATTTACACCCAGTCGTTTTCTAACTAGACATTAAGCTGCTACAAAACCACCAACTTTATGCAAAAGAACCGATTCGTCATACTCGTGGCCCTGACCGTCGCCCTCGGCGGTTTTCTAATGGGATTTGACGCCTCTGTCATTTCCGGCGTCAATAAATTTATAGAACTGGAATTTGCTTTGAGCAAACTGGAATTAGGATGGGCCGTGGCCTCACTGACCTTAAGTGCTACGATCGCAATGATGCTAGCTGGTCCGCTGAGTGATAAAATTGGCCGTAGAAAAGTGCTGAGCTATGCCGCTATTCTATATGCTATTTCAGCCATCGGCTCGGCCCTAGCCCTGTCTCTTATACACATCTCCGAGCCCACGAGACCGAGGCTGATCTCG
>CAJXUM010000021.1 GCA_913060855.1 uncultured Lewinella sp.
CTATCCTCTTCGTCGGCAGCGTCAGATGTGTATAAGAGACAGGCACATAATACCAGCCTTCTCTGACTTTTTTCATAATCTTGAGCGGAGTTCCCAACATAGCCTGGGAAGCCAATTCTCCCCAGTGTTTATCTTCCGATCGTAGGTTAGCCACCGACACATTGACGAGTCCATACAACTGGCCAGCCAATTTCTCATCCGGTAAAACACGAATACTATCTATATATGGAACAGCTGCTGCTGTCAATCTTTCAAGAAGGGCTCTTTTGGCAGCTGGCAAGTTGGTTTCTCCTTGCAACATGACTTTAGCTTGCCGCATAGTATCCGTAATCGCCCATAGGGCTACCCGTTTATCCGGGGCAAATGCTTCTCGAATACTTTCGATATGGCTACTAGCAGCCGTTCCTGTTTCAGATGAATTGGGCTGACAGGCCGTGATAAGGCTTACAATAAGGGCGAAAATAAACAGCTGTTTCATAGACTATAGTTAGGTATAGCGTGCAAAATAAGAAGTTGTTTGGAATATAATCTGTAGAAGGAAGAATGAGTCTGGGACAAGTGGAGGGCTAGCATTAAATACGAAAGCCGGCCAACCCAAAGGCTGACCGGCTTTCCATTTAAGCGCATTCGCTCAAAGGTGTGTGTTTATTGGTGGTCTAGAGACGAACTGTATCTATACCAATTAGTAGGTTCGGAGTACTGCACCGCCATTGCTTTGGACGTTTCTACCAGCTGATTGATTGTTTCCTATAGAATTTCCATCTACAGAAGCGTTGTCAATAAATTGGCATTGATTCATGATTGCGTCGCACACGCCACGACCTTCGCGATGATTGTAAACAGCTCCTCCTCCTAGAATTGAGGCGTTATTTGTGAAAATACACCCAATGATAACTGCTTTTACTATTCCATCAACACCTTTGTTGAGGATGCCTGCGCCGTACGTTGCATGGTTGTTCTCAAAGTGGCAATTCGCAATTCTTGGAGTACACTGACCGTTGATACTCATATTGAAAATTGCTCCACCATCAAAGTCGGCTTTGTTAGAGATAAATCGGCAATTCGAAATAATAGGGTTGCAGATGCCGTTGTTGGCATAATTATAAATAGCTGCTCCTTCTCGAGCATAGTTGTTATTAAAGACACAATTGATAATAGTAGGAGACGCTAGATTGTTGAACCAGGCTGCTCCAGAAAAGCTACGATCTCCATTTACAGTGAAGCCATCAGATTGTCCACCGGTGATAGTGAAACCGTCTACAACTGTTTTCTGACTTACTTTTTCTGCATATACTACTGTATAGGCATTGTCTGTTGGAGTAGTCCCATCTCCAATCTCTCCACTTAAGGTGGTAAGGTTT
This sequence comes from uncultured Lewinella sp., assembly GCA_913060855.1. Taxonomy (GTDB): domain Bacteria; phylum Bacteroidota; class Bacteroidia; order Chitinophagales; family Saprospiraceae; genus DT-111. The sequence continues at coordinate 1,362 of CAJXUM010000021.1, forward strand.
ACTTCTACTTGTCGTTGGTTGAGGTCCATTTCAGTTCCTACAAACCCTCCGTAAAGGGATACACCCTCTACTAAACGGAAAGAAGCGTTGCGATCATTTGTTGTGGTGGTCACATATGTACCAGCAGCCACCCAAACTTGATCACCATTAATAGCAGCCGCTAAGGCGTCTTGTACATTCCCGAAAGCATTCATCCAAGAAGTACCATTACCGTTAAGCCCTGCTTTTACGTAAATCGTCTTTGCATCTAGTAGCATCGCAGACATCAAACATACAAATAGTAGTAAACCCTTTTTCACCTTAATACCTTTTTGAAGTTGGAAAAATCAATTCTTCTTTAATCAAGAGACGACCTTAGTGTAGTATGGGAAAAGGAATGACAGTATTGTTACATACAAAGGAACCACAGTGTGGGAAATCAACAAACCTTCGTGCCTATACTAAAATCGAAATGTCAAAACGAAAGGCACAATATGTTGGATAGGATGAACGGGATCTAACGTTTATTATTTAGCGTTGAATTTGGGATTGATCGCTAAATAATAACATGGGAAAACATTTTGTCAGTAGTATTCGTTGGGTAGACGAAATTTACTTAAACAAATAAATATGTCAATTTTCTACTTTAGTTTGAATGGGATAAAATGGGAATATTCAAAACTAAAGCTTTTAAACGAAGTGCATCAAAATTAAATTGTCAACACTTCTGGTGATTTAGATGAGAAAAATTTGGGATTGTTGCTCAACTAAATGCATTGCAATTATACTCCTTTCCTTATAGATAATCAAAAGAATGGCTTCGCATTTGAATTCGGATTAGAAAGCGGTTGCATTATTAAAGGAAGCGGTAGTTTTTTCCCTTTTTCGTGCAGGAAAAACAAGATTCGTACACTTATAGGCCATTATTCGTTATTAATTGGTTTGGAATAGCAGTGAAAACAAGCCTATTAAGCCCCTTATATATGGTCTATTTGACCATTATTTGTGAAGAAAAAGCATTCCGTTTGTTACTTTATGACGGTTTTAAGGTCTAATTTTAAAAGAAAAAGGTATCATTTTAGCAGGAAACGGTTAAAGTTTTCTTTTTTACTTTCAAAGTTTCTATCTTTCCCTTTTGCAGATCGTACAGTTTGGTAATTGATAGACGTTTTGGAACTTTTAACATATATCGGTTGCGATAGATGGGATTTTCAATTAACTTTCGGCCTTTATTTCGACTTCTTCTCTTTCTAATCTCATCTAAAAACGACACCTAATAAGGTAGCATCTGAATTCGATGCTACATTCATTAGCAACTATGTGTTGGTTCCTTAGCACGTTCATATTAGCCTAAATGTACAATAATTGGTATTTTTTTCTAGAAAGGTGAAACACAACCTTTATGAATGGAGTATCTGATTATTAGAGCATGGTCTTTTTCAAGAGAACTACACGGGATTAAGCTTTTACAAGCTTAATTCAAAAAATGAAAACCATGGACTGCTTAAGAGAATCCCAGAATATAACTAAAAAGATGACTACACAATTCACCTGTAGCCTTAAGGGCTTTATTATCACAATGGGCCTATTCCTGTGTTCTTTTCCCACCCTATTTGCACAGGATATACATTTTTCCCAATTCTACAATTCGCCAGTGTTGCTCAATCCCGGATTAACTGGGATTTTCAATGGCAATGTACGCTTCATGGCTAACTATCGAAGTCAATGGGCGGCAGTACCTGTAGATTATCAAACTTTTTCGGCGGTGGCCGATATCAAGTTTAATCGTCGATATACTATTAACCAAACTTTCTTCTCTGCTGGCTTATCATTTAATTATGATCGAGCGGGCTATTCTAAGTTACAATTGGGTGATCTGGGTTTGAATGGCTCCATCACTCGCATGTTCTCCGATCACTTCTTTGGCACCTTAGGTGGCCAAATTAGTATCAATCAACGTGGTTTCAAAACAGATGCGCTCACTTTTGATGAGCAATTTGTATTTGAAAGAGGGCAATACCTTCCTACGGCATCCAATGGTGAAACCTTTGGTAACACCAGCCGATCTTTTGTAGATTTCTCCATGGGCTTCAACTTTAGGTTGCAGGCATTGGACCAGTCTGGTTTGGTAGATTTATTGGATCAGCGTTCTAAACTAGATTTTGGCGTAGGTTTTCACCACTTGACAGAACCTAATCAAGCTTTTTTCGAAGGAGAAAAGGAACAACTCGATATGCGCCTCAGCCCTTATGCGATGGGGATTTTGCAATTGACGGATGAACTGGATTTAGCCGCCAATATATTTGGCCAATTCCAGGGGCCTTATCGCGAATACGTCGGTATGATTGGTGCAAAAGTACACATTGATCGACAATTGGGAAATCAATGGGCACTGCAACTAGGCATTGGCTATCGCTTAAACAATGATTTTGGTGATGCCTTTATGCCCAGCCTAGAAGTATTCTTTAATAACTGGCAAGCAGGCTTTAGTTATGATGTCAACGTATCAGATATCAATATTGCTACTAGCCGGAGAGGTGGCCCTGAGTTATCCGTCCGCTATTTATTCAAAACCCCTAAAAGACCTGGTCGACGAAACTGTCCCCTAATTTAATCGTTCGTCAACGACCTGCCCTAACAAACTGGGTAATTATCTAACGTATAGCTCCCATTCATGATGAATAAGCTTTTATTGACCACCATCCTCTTGCTTTCTTTCTTCACCCTTGGCCAAACGCAGACCATGCAAGCCTGGATTGAAGAAGGTGAAAAGGCTTTTGAGGAAGGCGATTACTACGGCGCCTATAAATGTTATGAAATCGCATTAAAGTATAAAGCAGCAAGGGTAGAAAAGTACGATAGTACCCGTGCGGCTATGTTGTACAATTATGCGCAAGCTGCTCGATTATCTCAGATCTACTCTAAGGCCGATAGCATGTACCAAGAAGTGCTGAAAAATCCTCATGCAGCAGACTTCCCATTGACTAATTATTGGCTAGGCCTCGTCAAGCATACTAGAGGGAAGTATCGGTATGCTAGCGAGTTTTATCAAAGCTTCCTCAATCAATCTAACCAAGTCAGTGAAGAGTATACGGAAGCCGCAGAGAGAGGTTTTGAAAATGCGCTATGGGCCCTGAGTGTAGCTGAAGAACGAGAGAATATCCCCGTCACCAATATAGGGACAAGCATTAATAGTAAGCATTCCGATTATGCTACTGCTTTTAAGGGGGATACCATGTATTATTCCTCTTATCGCTTCCTCGATAAGAAAGACTCGCTGAATCCCCCTCGTTATTATATGCGGATCATGGAGTCGGTGATGCTCGGAGATGGACAGCTGGAAAAAGGAGAGGAATTGCCCGCCTATGTCAACCGGCCTGGAAGACATGTGGCACATACTGCTTTTAATGGTGATTACTCTCAGGTGTATTTTACAATTTGTGATTACCTAAAGAAAGATACTATACAATGTAAGTTATTCCGGGCAGATGTCGCAGCTAGTGGAAGCTGGGATAACACCATAGAATTAAATATCAATGCCAAAAATTATACCACTACACACCCTAGTGTAGGTTTTGATTATGAAAAGAACCAGGAGGTGCTCTATTTTGCCTCTGACCGAAAGGGAGGCGATGGCAAGTTAGATATTTGGTATAGTTATATTGACGCTAGTAATGGCAACCTGAGTACACCAGCCAATCTTAAAGGCATTAATACGGCAGATGATGATGCTACCCCTTCTTTTCATACAGAGACCCAAACTTTGTATTTCAGTACGACAGGCTATCAAACGCTAGGCGGTTTTGATACCTACAAAACAAAGAAGCGGGGCGGGAAATGGAGTACACCAGAACACCTCGGTATCCCTATCAATAGTAGTTACAATGACATGTACTACACTTTAGTGACTGAGTCAGATGGAAAAGCAGCTTATTTTTCCTCTAACCGACCCGATACCAGCGCTATCTTTTGGGATAGTTCCAAGGATTATTGCTGTAACGATATTTATAAGGTTAAGCTACCAATGATTGACCTGTTGGCTACTACCTATAATTTGAAGGACAGCTTAGCTTTGGTGGGAGCCACAGTGGTATTGTACGAAATAGGATTAAATGGGGAAGAAATTCCAATAGACAGCCTCACGAATACATCCAATAATAGTTTCCCTTTTTCTATTGAGAAAGGAAAAAAGTATCGTATCAAAGCGACCAAAGATGGGTTTTCATCTGATTTAGCAGAGATCGATACGGAAGACCCCATTTATAGAGGTGTATCGAGAATAGAGAAGAAACTATACCTCGATCCGAGCATGGATTTGATGGTGAGTACCTGGCATTTGTTGGACACTACACCTCTAACAGAAGTAAGAGTACAACTATATGAAATAACACCAGATGGCCCTCGATTGATGAATAGCAAGGTCAATTTATTATCTAATGACGTTACTTTTCCGGTAGAACGTGGTCGAAAGTACATGATAACAGGTTTCCGACCCGGGTTTATAGGTATGGATACGACTTATATAGATCTAGCTGATCCCGCTTATGCACAGGTGAGAACAGCTACTGCCGATTTATACTTGGGCCAAATGTTGGAAGTCAATACTTTCGAAGCGGGAACCTTGCAGCCATTGAGTGGGGTTCAGGTGGAATTGTATGATTTAAGCGAAGGTGATCCTAAGTTGATCCATAGTAGTGTAAATACATTGGGCAATGATTTCAAATACCCCTTGCATTTGGATCGTCCCTACTTGGTGAAGGCAATGAGAGAGGGCTATGAAACAGTAACCGATACGCTTCGGTTTCGACCAGAAGATGCTTTGGCTGGAAATGGGCGTTTGATCTTTGATGTATATCTCCCTCGCCCTTTCGAGTTGGTACTTTACTTTGATAATGATCGTCCAAATCCAAGGACTAGACTCAGAAGAACAAATCTAGCTTATATCCAGACCAATGAGGTCTACTATGCACAGAAGGACCGTTTCATTAAAGAATTTACTGAATCAATTGAGTCCAAGAATGACAGCTTTATTATTAGTCGTCGTTTTCATGACTTTTTTGATCGGGATGTGAATCGGGCTCCAGCGCGACTCATTGAGTTCAGCGATCGATTATTAGCAGAATTGGCCACTGGACAGAAAATCACCCTTCAATTAATGGGTAGCGCTAGCCCAAGAGGGGGAAGTAGCTATAATAATGACCTGGGAGCTAGGAGGATTGACTGTGTGAAAAATCACTTTTTGCGCTATAAGGATTCATCAGGTAAAAGCCTGAAACCATATATCGACTCAGGGAAATTGATTTTCAATGAACGAAACTTTGGAGAAAACCCTTACGATCCAGATAGTGCCGTTCAAAAAGAAAAAGATGATCAGAATATTAGTGATGACATTGATGATTTACGCAACTCGGTCTATGACTTGGTAGCCTCGGCACGTCGACATGTTCGCGTACGTCTGATCACCGATAAACCATTACAAACCCCCTCCGACAAAGAAGAAGTTACTACGCCTACTACCCGTGATGAAAAATAATGGCCAAATAATATTGACCATTCATTGAGTGAATATGACCTATTTAAATCATAAAGGATAGGGGCAATGAGATATGGAAATGTTCGCTGAAAATACGATGAAGAGAACTTATCCCATTTATAACCCCATGATTATAAAATACAAGCGATGAAATACACGATCATCCCATTTGGTGAAAACTTAGCAAAGACCAGTCTACTGGTTTTACTGCTATTTTGTATTGGTTTTTTACCAAATAGTTATGCAGAAGGAACACGTCAATTGGCTCCTTCACCTTTGGATTCCCTGGTGATGCTAGAATGTGACCGAGATGGCTTTGGGAATTTTGCTTCCTATGATGGGCCGGAAGATAGTCGACTATTCGTTACGATCAGAAATCCCAATGAAATCGTATACCTAGGCTTCTCAGGAGAACATCAGCCTAATGGTAATACTTACGATCTGAGCCGTAGTAATTACGAGTTCCGAATTCGTAAACCAGGTGTGGACACGCCTGTGCACGGTCCATTTGTGATCAATAATGACAATGCGAATGTAAAAAGCTGGACCCAAGCCCAATTTGGTAATTACGATGTAACCGCAACCCAAGATGACAACTTGATCTACCAATTTGCACCGGGCGAAGCGGGGGACTATATCATTGAAATCAGAGACCTATTTAGCGATGGTACCGACCAGATCAATATCGGATTTTGGGATATCACGGTAGCCCTAGATAATGAACCTATATTAGGACGTGTTTGGTCAAGAAACTGGGCCTTCAGAACGCCTTCCCTTGGCGATAGAGCCTTGCCAGAATGCCAGTGGAGTCAAGAATTTAATGGTACTCTATATTCCTATACGACAGATGGATTTGTGTCTCGTATCAATTTTGCCAATTCGGGCATGCAAGGCCTGTCCTTTAATGTGGCTTTCAATAGCACTGGACCTAGCGATACGGGCGATTTGGTAATAGATCGACAATCTGTAGAAGGTTTGAATCAAACGGTTAGTTCGGCAGAGCATCAAATTTTCCTGAATGAACCGGATCCACTCAGTTTTCCGGATGGAGAATGTGGTGATATTATAGCTGCTGCTGAATTTACCTGTACCGCTGATGGATTTTGTCTGGAAGTGACTGTCTCAAAGCCAGGACAGGTGGAGGTATACCTAGATTTTGATCAAAATGGCCAGTTTGACCCCAATTCAATGGATGTCAACTTGATTTATAATTTTGGACCCGATGAATTAACCGCTTGTATTCCTTGGGATGGTTTGAAGGGAGATAGTACCGAAGTAGGTTTTGGTGATCGAGTAGATATGATTTTTGCCTACTCGCAAGGTGTCCAGCATTGGGCGATATTTGATGTAGAATACATGAAGAATGGATTCTGTGTAGAATCTATTCGCCCGCAATGTGCTGGAGGAATTGTAACCGATCGACTCTACTGGGATGATACGATGATTACCGATGACCCAGGGACCGATCAACCGCAAAATGGTCAGAATGGGTGCAGTTGCCAAACCGAGGGCTGCCGTACCTGGGACAACTTTAATGTGAACGTGACGACCGGTGATTGTGAAGATGTAATAGATGGTTTGACTACTGGATATGGCGATAAAAACACCTTGAATACTTGGTGGTTTGCGAATGTCATTATTGTGACCCAAGCAGATATTCCCATTTTAAGCTGTCAAATCACTGGAGATACCACTATCTGTGGTAATGGGACGACAGAGCTAGAAGTAGCGACTTCTGGAACAGTTGGTACCGCTACTTATACTTGGTCTGGCCCTGACGGATTCACTAGTAATCAAAGTCTATCGGGGATCATTAGTGTGCCTGGAGAATACTGTGTCACCATAACGGATGAGCAAGGTTGTGAACTGATTTGTTGCCAGGAAGTAACTGATGAAGATGGTCCCGAACTAACTTTCACTAAGCAAGATGCTACTTGTGCCGCATCCAATGATGGGGCTATTCAAGGCACGGCAACTGGCGGCAGCGGGTCGGGTTATGAGTTTAGCTTAAACAATGGACCCTTCCAGGCTTCTGGTTTATTTGAAAACTTGGTCGTAGGAACTTATGAATTATCTCTGCGAGACGATATTGGTTGTACAACTACCCTGATAGTAGAGATTGTTCCTGCTTTGAATATAGATATAGCTTACCCCGATACTTTGTTTTTGTGTTTTGGGGGTAGCGACCAGATAGGTCTTACTGGAGATCCTACAGGTTTGGATTTTTCTTGGACACCGACTACCGGGCTAGATGATCCGACCGCTGCGCAGCCTGTTTTTTCAGGTCCTAGCAGTGCAGTTTATACCGTAAGAATTAGTAGCCAGGCAGTACCGGCTTGTTTTGAAGAGCGGGTAGTGGAATTGTCAGTACGTCCTGATATCGGTTTAGATGTTACAGGCGATGCGGTAAATGGAATTTCTTGTGAACCGACGGCCACACTCAATGCTACCACCCAGGTAGGTGCAACGATCACTTGGGAAGATGATGAAGGAAATGATTTGGGCGAAGGTGAGCAAATTCGAGTGGCATTGTCTGGCACGACCAATATATTCATTACAGCAACGGACGAAAATGGCTGTACAGATACCGAAAATATCACCGTAAGTGGTGGCCCAGTAGATGTCACATTAGCAGATACCGCGGCCGTTTGTCTTGGCGAAGAGCTCAATGTCGCAGTGACCAATTTGGACCCTAACGATACCTTAAGTTATACCTGGACACCAGCTGATGCGTTTGCCGGCGGTGCCGATTCTGCCAATCCTGATGTAATAGAAGAAATTGGTATAAAAACGCTTTATGTGACGATTGAGAGTCAATTTGGCTGTACACACATGGACTCTATCCATACCGCTGTATTAGACCCCAATCTAACACTGGGTTTCACCAGCGAGTTACAGTGTAATGGCAATACGGTTGTCTTCACCAATACGAGCACTAATGCCTTTGGCTATATCTGGGACTTTGGCGATGGCACGACCTTAATCAGTGAAGAAGCTACCGTCAGTCATGATTATGCTAGCATGGGTACTTTCAATGTTACTTTAGGATTGATTTATGACGTGAGTTGTGCGACGAGTGTTACTGCTCCCGTGACAACCATGGACCCAGAACTAGCGGCTGAATTTACCTATGATATCGTCTCTTGTAGCCCCGATAGTGCTGAGATTGCCTTTTTTGACCAATCTTTAAACTCTTTTGGTAATGCCCTAGGTTATATGTGGACGTTCAGTAATGGACAAACATCCACAGCAGAAAACCCAGTCATTACTGTTTTGGGTAGTGGAGAACTAACGGTGACGCTCAAGGTAACCTCCGAGAATGATTGTGATGATGAAACGACGGAGACCATTGATATACAATTGGTAGCGATCGATTTACAAGATACTCTAGTCGTTTGTAAAGGGGGAAGTGTTGCGCTAAATCCTGATGGAAGTGCAGATTATACCTATTCTTGGGCACCTAGTGTGGGCTTAGATGCAACAGATATTGCCAATCCTACCGCTACACCTGATGCGACGACGATTTATACGGTGACAGTCATGAATACAGCCGGAGGCGATACCTGTACAGTAAATGATCAGGTAACTGTGTTTGTCCCTGCTGATATCAATTTGGACTTAGGTGACGATATAATTACTTGTGGAGAAGATGTGGTATTGAGTCCAAGTGCCGATGTAGCCGTAACCATCAATTGGGAAAGCGCTATAGAAGGAGACTTAGGAGAAGGGGCAAGTATTACGGTCAATCCTTTCCAAGTGGATACGATATTCGCGACAGCGACTGATGAATTTGGCTGTACGGATCGAGACACAATGGTTATTATCGATCAGGGCGTAGATATTAGCGCTAATCCGGGGGAAACGGTGACCGCCTGTGCCGATTTGGAAACGACCTTGTCCATTGTAAACTTGGATGAGACGGATGAATTGACCATTAGTTGGACGCCTTTATCTAATATCATTGCTGGGGTGAATGAGGCCGTAGCAACAGTCAGTGTTTCGGAAGCCGAGCAATCGGTGACTTTCACGGCCATTGCGAGCAATCAGTTTGCTTGTAATGATACCATAGATATAACGGTTAATGTAGTGCCATTTGAAGCTACGGTGGCTGATACCATCTATGCTTGTTTTGACACACCGACTCCGATTAATCCAGACTTTACTGCCGGATATACCTACCAATGGTCACCAGCAGAAAACCTAGATGATGCCAATGCGGCTAACCCGATCTTTAGCGGGACCACCGATCAGATATACCAGGTAACGATTACAGACCAAAGCAATGGAATCGTTTGTGAAACCACAGATGAAGTCTATGTATCCGTCAATCCCGCCATTAATCTAGAAACCGCAGGCGATACTGCCATATGTGAAACCATTGAAATGGTAACATTGACGGCTACTACCGCTAGTGCAGCAAGGATTGAATGGTTTGATGATGCCGCTTTGAGCAACAAGATAGGAGAAGGTTCGCCCATCATGGTTGCACCGGTAGTAGGTACCAATACTTATACGGCTATTGCGACAGCAGCAGGGCCCGCCGCCTGTGCAGACACGAGCCGGGTAATCATTACCATCAACGATATTACTGATCATCTTCCGGATACCCTGATCCGAGTTTGTGCCGATCTACCGACAGAACTGAATCCCAACGGAGATCCCAACCTCGTCTATACCTGGGACCCCACCACGGACTTAGATTTGACAACTAATGGAGCGCATAATCCTATTATTACGACGACGGGAGATATTACATTTACTATGAGTGTGCGAGACCCCGAAACGGGCTGTGAATTAACTCAAAATGTACGTGTGATTGCTTATCCAAGTATCAATTTGGTCACGCAAGGCGATACGACCATCTGTGAACCAGTGGAATTAGAATTAATGGCCGCTACCGATATTAATGCCATCATTAGTTGGTATGATAATCCAAGTTTAGATACGCCATTTGATCAAGATTCGCCGATCTCTATCACTCCTTCAGAAGGAACGACGATCTATACAGCGATTGCGATTGATCCGATCAGTGGTTGTGAGGATACGAGCCAAGTAGTAGTACTGGTCAATGATATAACCGGAGCACTGCCCGATACGGCCTATACCATTTGTGCTAACACACCCTTTGAATTGAACCCTAATGGCGATCCTAATTTAGTCTATGAATGGAGCCCTGTAGGAGATTTAGATGTAACCACTATTGGAACGCATAATCCGATTCTAACCACCGATACCGATATTGCCTTTGATTTGACCGTAACGGACCCTGCGACGGGATGTATGATTACACAACAGGTGACAGTTTCGGTATTGCCCCCTATTAATTTGGTTACCACCGGGGATACCCTGGCTTGTGAGCCGATAGACTTGGTGCTGACGGCAAGTAGTGATTTGGCCAATGTGACCTTTGAATGGTTTGAAAGCGCCGATATGACGGGCGACCCCTTTGCTACTGGAGGTAGCGTAGCGGTGGCTCCTGAAGGAGAGATAACCTATTTCGTCAAAGCAACGGATGAAACTGGCTGTAGTGAAACGGGAACGGTAGCGGTGAGACGCTTACCCATCAATGCCACCATTACCCCTGATCTCGTCTTTTGCGAGCCGACTGATAGTGCCGCGATTATGGTGACCAACCTCAGCCCGAACCAGGAAGTAACTTACGAATGGATTCCAGCAGGACTAGCTAATCCTCCGGGTAGTGATATGATCATGATTGATCCGAATGTAGTCAATGAAGTAGCGGTCGTGGTGACCAACCAATTGGGTTGTAGCGACACTTTAAGGACGACAGCTGTGGTGGTCGATCTAGAAAGTACATTGAGCATTTCGGCCAGCCCGGATACGATCTTATTGGAAGAGTTTAGCACATTGACGGTCACGGGTTGCGATGATTGCGATTATACCTGGTTCCCACCATCTGGTGATGTTACGCCCGATGATGAAGCGGTAGTCATAGCTACGCCCGATGAGCCAGGTTCCAATATCTACCAAGTAGAAGTGGACAAATTAGGCTGTCGGCAGGAACTAGAAGTGGAAGTGTTTGTCATTCCTTTCGTTTGTGACTTGGATCATGTATTCTTACCGAATACATTTACGCCCAATGGTGACAATACGAATGATGATTTGAGGTTGAGGACGGTGGTTGATTTAGAAGATATCGAATTGATGATCTATACCCGTTGGGGAGAAGAAGTATATCGTACACAGAGCTATAACGACGCTATCAAAGGCTGGGATGGTACCTTTAAAGGAAAGCAACTTCCACCTGATGTTTATGGCTTCTGGCTACGTGTCGTTTGTCCTAATGGAGAAGAGTTGATTCGACAAGGAAATGTAACGCTTTTGCGATAGTAGTTAGCCTATAAGCCGCCGTAGGCCGTAGGCCCAACATGAATTCATCGAAGCACAGGGAATTACCTATTCTCTGTGCTTCTGTGCTTAATCAAACGCCCAATCAAAACGTGAATTGAAATCAAAATGAAAAGGCGAGTTCATCGCCGCATCCGCCGTTGGTACACGAGCTCCAGCTGTGTACCTTGCCCTGTCCTCGCCTTTGACAGTTCCTGCTGTTCTTCCCCGTCAAAATGTGAATCAAAATCAAAAGCCAAGGCCATCGCCGCGGTCGCTGCCTCCGCCGTTGGTGCTCGGTTTCCAACCGGCACCTAGCCCTGTCCTGGCCTTTCTGCAGCTCCTGCTGTCTTTTTGAATCAAAATGTGAATTAGAATCAAAATTAAAAAGGCATGGCCATCGCTGCTGCCGCCCTTATTCCAAGGAAGAAAAATCAATGTCAGGGGCAATCCCTAATGCATTCCGCTGAAAGACAGTATTAATAGCCACATTGTCATTCGAAAAACCACAATTCTTCAGGTAAAAGCCCCCGTTTTCATTGCCGCCCGAATAATCCAATCTATTTTCTTTTCGTGCTGTATTATCGGCCGTAAAAGTAGCTTCCGTCAATTCCATCCACTGCCCATTGGCATAAATCCATTGATTACCATATAAGCCTCTTCTCTCTATCACGCCTTCATCGGGGATGAAATTTTCTAAAAAGGAATATAAATGCTTGAGATAAGTGTTGGTCTTGGGCCGTCTAAACTGCGCAATTAAGTTCCACTTATTCCTATCTGGATCAAAGAAATAAGCCACATAATCGGTATGCCCTTCGTTACTGGGTTTGGCACCAATCAGGAAGCCATAGGTAACATCCGGTTTCCAGGGGAATACTAGATAACTTTGTCCCCCCGATCCTTCATTTCCAAACTCTCCACTATATACATCTGCTCCTTTTTTCAACAATCGAATCTTGTATTCATCAGGTATAGAAGCAGGATCATCTGTTTGATAAGGACTCCAAATCGAGAACAGTATTCTTCTTTCGGTGGGAGAATTTACTTGTATTCCAAAGTAGCCCTCTCCAAAACCATTGGCCATGAAGTAAGACCCCATTGCATCCTGTCCTTGCGGGATGTTTAGCTCACTATAAAACCATTCGACCTGCTCAACACCTGCTGGTGGCGGGAAATTTAAATGGACAGAAGGTCCCCTTCGAGCGAAATAGAAATCGTCCTTTATATATTTTGTTTCACTAGCATTGATCTTTCCCAGTAAGATGGCATCGACCTCAGCATAGGTATCTCCTTCTTTTTCTAATCCCTCTATTTCTACAAAATAGTACCCCGGATTTTCTATCTGAAAATCCCTGATATAAGTGTCTTCAAGGTCCGTTCCTGTTAGTACTATCTCTTGCGATTCATTGCCCAAGGAAATTTTAAACCTTGAACTACCTTGATCTACACGGGCCCGAATCCCCAAGGAGATTTGCTGCGGGTTGGCTATGTGGAAGAAAGTTCGCAAACGATGCCCCGGATTGTTCCAGCCTCGAACCCCATCCGACGTGATGATATCTGATGCTACATAAGCACCGTTGTTCAGCACCCACGAATTTCCAGCTGTAGGGATGGAGATATTTAGCGTATGATCAGAAGGAGGAGGTGTGACTACTTGCTCATTAGAAATAGAACAAGTAGATAGAAATATCAGGCCTACTGTGGCCAGAACTAGTAGAGGGAATCTCATAGGTTATCTCGCTGGTTTTAAAACGTAATTAAGCGGACACAATTATCCTGGAAGGTATCACGGAGCCCTTTCCTAAGGCTTCACCGGGTACACGCCGACCTCTCTTCCCACGCATTCAATGGCCGATCGCAGTGCCTCTTGTTGCTTCTTGGAAAGCGTAAGGGTCTGTTTTTTCTTATTATAATTGATCCTTATTTTTTCAATAGTGGCACTCGTTAGGCGGTAAAACAGGTCCAAGGGGACAATGCAGGCGTGCGAATAGACGCGCATATTAGTAGTTTTGTCGAATTGGCCGTTATCGGGGAAATTGTGTAGCGCAATCACGCCCGTCTCATCATCCGATAATTTCAGCAATACATTTTGGCCACTATCGATCGGGTGGTAACTATATTCAGGGATCGCCAGGAGTAGAAAAAAACTACTAATACTATCCTTCTCCGAATACATGAACATGGCCTTCCCCTGTTCGATGATTTTCGTGCCATCTTCGGTTTCATACAAGCTCGGAATCATGTAGCCAATATTAACGTGGTTCGCGGCAATGGTTCGGACTTGATCAAATTCATCCACTTCATTAAAGGCGATCTCACATTGGCCAAGTAATACTGGGCTAGCGGCCCATAGTAGCCCTAATAAACAAATCAGTTTTCTCATCCTGTCTCTTATACACATCTCCGAGCCCACGAGACCGAGGCTGATCTCG
>CAJXUM010000022.1 GCA_913060855.1 uncultured Lewinella sp.
TCGTCGGCAGCGTCAGATGTGTATAAGAGACAGCTACTGCCTATCGTGAGTTTGCCGTAGAAGGTTTCGATTTGAATGCGATTGATTACTTGGTAAAACCTATTCCTTTTGATCGCTTTGTGCGAGCGGTGCAAAAAGCACAAGGAGCATTAGGCCTCAATATCAAGGCTGCCGCACAAGAACCTGCCCGGGCAGATCAGATTTTTATCAAAAGTGATGGGCAAATTATCAAAATTCCCATCCAGGAAATTCGCTATGCGGAGTCTGCCAAGGATTACGTCTTTATCTATACCGAAACACAAAGGTATATGGCCTTACTATCCCTAAAACAATTGGAGGGAAACCTTCCCCCTGAGCTCTTTTTCCGTGTGCACCGTTCCTACCTGGTGGCCATCGCAGCCATCAATCGTTTGGAAGGTTATCACCTCTTTATTGGAGAAACCAAAATCCCCATTAGCCGCAGCTTACATGATGATATATATCAGCGAGTGATTGGTGGACGTTTGCTTGAGCGCTAGGGTACAGGCTTGGACTTTACTTTCTATCCGAATTATTCTATATTTGTATTGTAAATGAGGTTTTTTCTCATTATTAAAGCAAGTTTCAATATAAAAGATGATAATTCGGCTCACAATAGAAAATTTTCTGTCCTTTAACGAGAAAACAGAAATACTATTAACGCCTGGTAAAAGCCGCGCGTTGAGGGATCATGTGGTGAAGGGAAGTCGGAGTAGGGATATTGATATTTTGAAATCTGCACTGATCTACGGGGCGAATGCCAGTGGGAAATCAAATATTGTCAGGGCCGTCAGCTTTATGAAAAAGCTGGTCGTAAAAGGGGTTAGTACCAATCAGTTTATTGATTATGCCAAGTTTAAGCTCGACCAAGCGGCCAATGACCGTCATTCCCAGCTTGAAATTGAGTTTCATTACAAAGGGCAAAATTATGCTTACGGCTTTATTTTCAATAACCAACTGATTCTACAAGAATGGCTCTTTACCTTTAATAAAGAAAAGGATTTTAAGATTTTTGAAAGGACAACGCTGGTAGATGAAGTCAGTATCACTTTCGGAAAGTTGTCTATTTCCAAAGAGGTAGAAAAACGCTTGGAATATATCGCAGCGGATACCCTCCCCAACGAACTCTTCCTGAATTCTAGTAACCATAGGAACATTTTCAGCATCAAAGGCATTTATCCAATCACAGACTCTTATCGCTGGTTTGAAGAGGCATTGACGGTGGTTTTTCCCGACTCAAAGCTGACAGGAATGGAGGTCAATATGGAGAGTGATATGGAAATGAAGGAGGTTTACCAATGGTTTTTGACGGAACTTAAAACGGGGATTAGTGGACTAGAAACTACTTTGGTGGATTTCTTTAGTCATGATGTGAATTTGCCAGAAGCCCTTAAGAATAAAATTGCAGCCGATCTTAAATTAGGCGAACGAGCCATCATCAGCTCGCTTGATAACATGAGGTATTCCCTAGCTAGGAAAGAAAATGGCACCCTGGAAGCAGTCAAAATGATGACCCGCCATAAAATCAAAAACGAAGAGAGATATACACTTTTTGAAATGAATGAAGAGTCGGATGGTACGCAACGACTCATGGATCTTATTCCAGCTGTAACGGAATTGTCACGGGAAGAAAAAGTCTTTGTTATTGATGAGATCGACAGAAGTCTACATCCTAACCTCACTTTCAAATTATTTGAAATATTCTTCAGAGAATCAAAAAATATCCGAAGTCAGCTGATTTGTACCACCCATGAAAGTGAACTCCTCAACCAGGATTTATTCCGAAAAGATGAAATCTGGTTTGTGAAGAAAAATAAAGACGGGGAATCAGATACCTATTCGCTAGAAGAATTCCGGCCGAGAAAAGACCGAGACATCAGAACGGCCTATTTGGTAGGAAGGTATAATGCCATTCCGAAATTCTCAATAATGGAAGGTATGCCTTGGAAAAGTAACGAATAAATGGGTAGAAAAAGAAAAGGCTTTCAACGGAAAAGTGGATTTAGAGATGCCCGGCTGTTCGTCATCGCTACAGAGGGGCAGCGAACTGAGTTGAAGTACTTCTCCGACCTCAATGCGGAAGAATATTTTCCTAATAATAACGTCAAAGTAGAAATTATCCCATCTGAAAATGGCTTGAGTGCCCCGCGCCATGTCTTGAGTCGATTGGATGATTTTAAGAAAAAATACCGGATCAAGGAAGACGACGAATTATGGATGGTCGTAGATAGAGATTTTAAAAGTTGGACGGTGAAAGAATTATCAGAATCTCGGCAACTTTGCTCCCAGAAAGGCTATTCCTTAGCCTTGTCCAATCCTTGTTTTGAGCTGTGGCTCCTGTTGCATTTAGTCGATATAAATGCATTAAATGCGAAGGAAAAAGAAAAAATAAGGCGAAACAAGCGCAGCGGTAAACGAACCCACTGTGAATACTTATTAAGAGATAAATTGGGAGAATACAATAAGAGTCATCCGGATTTCTCCCTCATTCTTCCTCATGTCCAGCAAGCGATCAAGCATGCTGATACCTTGAGTCAATTCGGCAAAGTTGACCTCTTTGAAGTCTTGGGAACAAATATGCAGGATTTGGTTCGGAAATTACTGTGATAAATGACCCATGCTGCGCTCTTCTTTCAAGGCTTCTATATCGTTTACCAAACGACCATAACCCATTCGCTCCATAATCTGAGCTAACATCGAATCTTGCTTTTCTGGTAATTGTTGTACTAATTTAGCAGCCATTAAACCATAGGTCATTGCTCCTTTGGCACCTACGCCTGAAAGGCCGCAGAGGGCCACAAGGTCTTCTCTGTTTTCGCCCTCTTTATTAGGAATGTAACTGACATAAGGAACTTCGGTTTTTGTCAAGGAGTAAACACACGAATATCCATGGATATACTGCAAATCCGTTGAATCAATCAATACATTGTTCAGACCTAAGTATTTGAGGGTATTATTATAACCAAAAGCGATTTCCTCTTCGCTCAACTCCTCCTCCCACACTTTATCTAAATCTTGGATATCTGATCGCTGAAAGTGTCCTCCAACTTTAATGATCGGAACGCCTTCTTCGTCAAAATATTCAATCATGGAAAAAAAGCTTCCCATTCTTCCCCCCTCCGAGCTATTGATGACTGGGTAGCCGGCTAAGAGCTGGTCCTTTTGCATCGGACTTAGATTGTGGTAATTGTCGGGTTTGATTTTCAGATAAGCTAGGAAAACACGTTGAGGGTTGATGAGTTGAGCTATGTTTGAATTGATGCCCTGTAACAACTTGCCGGTGTAGGGGCCGGCAGCCGAAACTACTTTTCGGGCTTTCAATAGCTGCGTTTTTCCTGTATTTGTGTGTTGAACTTTTACTCGATATCCGTCATTTCCCACAGCCGTGAGTTCAGTTACTTTGGTATGATATCTTATGTCAACGCCCTTATGGTGGGCACCTAATTGCAAGTGTTTTATCAATTTCTGGGGATTGAGTGTGCCGGAGTATTTATTGTATTCACGTACTAACAGGACGCTATCTTTTAGGCTAACACCAAATAAGTCCATGGCTTCTTGCAGATTGGAAGCCAGTTTGTAATTTACCTTTTGGCGTTCCAAAGAAGCGTATAAGCCAGGGTATATAGCAGCTCTCCCCACGTAAGTGACTGGCGAAGTTGTATAAAGGTCTTCCATTTTATAGTCACCATCTGGATGCCCCTGTTCATGGAGGTAGGCGATCAATTCTTCCGTTTCTTGCACAGATCGATTATGTAAATAAGACCAAATATCATCCCCTCGATTATTGCTCCTGGCAATGCGTGCATCACCCATGCTGGAGCCATAAGTATAGATTGAATCTTGTTGTTCAACCAATAAAACAGACAAGCCTGTAGCCGATAAATGCCAAGCGGTGGAACTGCCCATGAGCCCACCTCCTACTATGATAACATCCCATGTTTTTTCTGTAGAGCAAGCCGTAAGAATAAGGGCAAGTAGAAGGGAGGGGAAGTATTGTATAGTGTTTTTCATACGTTTGATTAGGATAAGTATCTTATAGGGAAAGATAAGTAATTCAAGTTGAAATCTGTTTTCATGCACTACAACAAGTTACTTACTAACCCACCATATGTTCAATCACTAGGGAATAAAATAATGGACTGAAACTTGGCCACTTCATAATAGCCTATCTTTTGGTAGATCTTATTCGATGTCGGGTTAGCGGCATCTGTAAACAAAGAACAGAACTGATAGCCTTGATCCAACAGCTGTTGGCTTAAGCTGGCCACGCAACTACTAGCGTATCCTTTTTTTCTAAACCGAGTAGGTGTAAATACCGCGTTGATGGTGATGCCATGCTGAGTAGCTCGTGTTGAGGCAGCCATACTCACAATTTCTTGATCCTCCCAAACATAGAGTCGATTTGAATGGATCATTTGTTGTGCCTTTTCTAGCTCCGAACCGCTTATGTCTTCCTGAATGGCCTCTAAATGAAAGTCGATAAGCCATGCGGCAATAGCCTGTTGGTCGGATGATACAGCTCGTCTGAGCTTACCTGCTGCATATGGGATATCAGCCACTTGGTCTAGTTGAAATACTCTTTGCTTTCGCTGAAGTTTCCAAGGTATAACCGCTTGAGATGGCCAAGCTTGAACAAAAGATAGCGCAAGTTTATCTGGGCCGAGGATACCCGGAATGGTGTCTTCTGTTTCATGACAGAATTGAGAGAGCCAGGAGATCGCCATTGGGACGGCGCGTTCCTCTCCATAGATAGTTAAATATCTTCCGGGAGTTTGAAGGGCAGAAAATAGTATTTGATTCTCTTCTGTGATGGAGAATAACAAACTTCCTTTCAAGGAATACTTGCCTTTTTTCATACCAAATGCTAAGCCTAGTATAAGGTTATTAGCGGCTTCTTGCGTTTCAAGGAATGCTAAATTATTATCCAAAAATGCTTCGGCAGACTCGTAATGGATCACTTTCATGCTTTTATAAAAGGCTATAGCATAAATTTGGTTCCCAGCGGCCTCATTAGTTTTTCTTTAAACATCTTCAAATAGAAACAAAGAAGTTGCCGAGATGATAAAAAAATAAAACCCCATAGTACAATCAAACCGTCTTTCATTTTGTTCTTAAAGTAGTTTAATAAATCCTGTAGGGACTCGACATATAGTAAGTGATTTTGGGCAGACTTAAAAAGTTTTCACATATTCACGAGATTTAGACTTCAGAAGTTTTCCAGGCCATGGCTAAGTTGCCTTCTGAAGTCTGCTGTTTCACAAAAAAAACGACATCAAATATGAAAGAGGCTGTAATTGTTTCGACCGCTCGTACTGGTATTGGCAAAGCGTATCGCGGTACTTTCAATAATACCAATTCACCAACAATGGGTGGTTGGGCTATCGAAGAAGCGGTAAAACGTGCTGGCATTGACCCTGCAGAAGTGGAAGATGTAATCATGGGTTGCGCATTACCACAAGGTTCTAGTAGCCCCAATATTGGTCGATTGACGGCGCTGGCAGGAGGACTTCCTGTAACGGTACCTGGGATGACGATTGATCGACAATGCTCCTCAGGGATGATGGCTATTGCAACAGCGGCCAAGCAGATTGTACAAGATGGTATGAAAGTAGCGATTGGTGGCGGATTGGATTCGATCAGTCTAGTGCAAAATGAGCACATGAACATCTACCGAATGCTGGATCGCAACTTGATAGCCAAGCATAAGGATGTGTATATGCCGATGCTACAAACGGCAGAAATCGTAGCCAAGCGATATGGTATCAGTCGGGAAGCGCAGGATGAATATGGCTTCCAAAGTCAAATGCGAACCGCTGCAGCTCAAGCTGCGGGAAAATTTGACCAAGAAATCATTTCCGTTACGACTTCGCAAGGGGTAATGGATAAAGAAACGAAAGAGATTAGTTTTCACGAGAAAACACTCGCCAAGGACGAAGGGAATCGCCCAAGTACGACCTTAGAAGGTTTGACAGGTCTACGATTAGTGAATGAAGGAGGAACGATCACAGCAGGAAATGCCAGTCAATTATCTGATGGCGCTTCAGCTTGTGTATTGATGGATAGTAAGCTGGCCGAACAAAGAGGCTTGGAACCATTGGGTGCTTACCGTGGGATGGCTGTAGCAGGTTGTGAACCCGATGAAATGGGTATTGGTCCTGTTTTCGCCGTGCCGAAACTGTTGAAGCAACATGGCCTGAGTGTAGGAGATATAGGTCTGTGGGAGTTGAATGAAGCATTTGCCGTGCAAGTGATTTATTGCCGTGATCAATTGGGCATCTCTAATGATTTATTGAATGTAAATGGAGGAGCCATATCGATCGGTCACCCCTATGGAATGACTGGGTCTCGTATGGTCGGCCATGCCTTGATAGAAGGAAAAAGACGCGGTGCGAAATATGTGGTTTGTACAATGTGTGTCGGAGGCGGTATGGGAGCAGCAGGCCTGTTTGAGGTGTACTAAATACGATTAGAAATGTAGAAGTCAGAAGTGACCTGCCTGGCTGCAAAGACAGGGAAAAGAGACAGCGAAGGTGAGGCTTCTGCCTTGTGTCTAGTCGATCTCTCCTCTGACATCTGGCTTCTGACCTCTCTAATGCAAACAGCTAAGATATGAGTCAACTCATTTTGATACGCCATGCTCAAGCCTCTTTTATGAAGGCGGATTACGATCAGCTTTCGCCCTTGGGAGAGCAGCAGTCCCTCATATTAGGGGAATACTTGGCGGATAAAGCTGAGGTATTCGATAAAATATACATAGGACCGCTGAAGCGCCATTGGCAGACCGCTGCAGGCGTGAAAACCATTTTTGAACAAAGAGGCCTTCCCTGGCCAGAGCCCATCCAGCTAGACACACTGGATGAACACAAGGGGATGGAGGTCATGGCTGCTTTACTCCCTACTTTAGCGAAAGAAGAACCGCAATTGCAAAAATGGGCAACGCTAGCCGAAGCCCAACCAAAAGCAGCCAGGAAATATCACCTCTTGATATTCAACTACACGATGCGAATGTGGGCGAAGGGCGAAATCGATGCACAACATCTAGGGCTGAAGCCATGGTCACACTTTCGCGCTCAGGTTAAAGCTGGGATGGAGCAAATTTTAGCGGAGAATGGGAGTGGCGTCAAAGTAGCTGCCTTCACTTCCGGAGGGACGATGTCGGCAGCCGTTGCTTATTCCTTGCAAATGAAAGCGGAGGAAAAAGTCATGGAATTAAATGGAATCGTCCAAAATACTGCCATGTCTACCTTTTTATTCTCCAAAGATCGGCTAACTTTAAAATCCTTTAACGAATTGCCACACCTTGAAGATAAGTTAGTGACATTCGTTTAAAACGAAAGCTGAACGAAAAATTATGTCAAATAACTGGAATGATCAGGCGAAGAAAGTACGAGAGGGAGAGGAATTAAATATTGCTACCCTAGAACCTTATCTCCAGCAGGAACTGGGGATGCCTGGAGCTGCGCTCACTATCGAGCAATTTCCTGGCGGCTTTTCCAACCTTACCTATTTGATCAGATTGGGAGAAAAAGGCTTTGTTTTGAGGCGGCCTCCCTTCGGAGCCAAGATCAAGTCGGCTCATGACATGGGGCGAGAATATCGCATTTTAGCTGCTTTGTCAACATCATATGCCAAGGCACCCAAGCCTTTATTGTATACCGAGAATGAGGAGGTCTTAGGTGCGCCATTTTATGTGATGGAGCGGGTAGAAGGGGTAATCCTACGGCCTAAAATGCCTAAAGAAATGATTCCTGATCCCGCTATTATGAGCGGAATAGCGAATTCATTAATCGAAACCTTTTCCGACCTGCATGCCGTCGATTATAAGGCGGTAGGTCTGGGAGAAATGGGAAGACCCGAAGGTTATGTGGAACGGCAGGTGAGCGGTTGGACGAAGCGTTACTTCAAGTCTAAAACGGATGAAATTCCAGAGATAGAGCAAATAGCAAAGTGGTTGGCAGATCATCAACCTGGGGAATCAGGGACAGCACTGATTCATAATGATTTTAAGTACGATAATGTAGTACTCAATGCCTCAGACTGGACAGAAATTATCGCCATTCTCGACTGGGAAATGTCGACGATTGGTGATCCTTTGATGGATTTTGGTACAAGTCTGGGATATTGGGTGACGGCAGATGATCCAGACTGGCTAAAAATGCTAGCGCTAAGTCCTACGGTTTTGCCGGGTAACCCTAGCAGAGCAGAGGTCGTGCAGATGTATGCGGATCGGAGCGGCCGTGATTTGAGCAATGTTGTTTTCTATTTTGTTTATGGCCTATTTAAGATAGCAGTTATTGTACAGCAGATTTATTATCGATACAAGCATGGCCATACCCAAGATCAGCGCTTCGCTCACCTCAATCAGGTGGTAAAAGGCCTAGGTGTGATGGCACAATCGGCTATCCGCAAAAAAGATATCGATCATCTTTTTTGAATCTATGGCAATATTCCTTATACTGGTCCTAAACCATACTTTACAAGGAATAAATACTTTGTAATAAAAGTGAATAGCTATTCAAAAACAGCTGTGACTTAGACTTCAGAAGTTTTCTATGCTGTGACTGAGTTAACTTCAGAAGTTTTACTCAGTCTACATTACTCATCTTTTATTATAGGGTAATAAATCACACATTCATGTCAGGAGTACCAGCGCTAAATACTAGCAATCGAATCTTAATGGGGCCAGGTCCCAGTGATGTACATCCCAGAGTCTTAAAAGCCATGGCTACGCCCTTAGTAGGGCATCTTGATCCAGAATTTGTAGCCATTATGGATGAGATCAAGGGGATGGCACAAACCACCTTCCAAACAGAAAACAACTTAACTTTCGTCGTATCAGCACCCGGAAGTGCAGGAATGGAGACTTGTCTGGTCAACCTTTTGGAGCCAGGCGATGAAGCTGTCATTTGCACACATGGCGTTTTTGGCGGCCGTATGGCGGATATAGTAGAGCGTTGTGGAGCAAAGGTCATACCGGTGAATGCTCCCTGGGGAGAGGCCATCGACCCTGCGCAAGTGAAGGCTGCCCTGGAGACCTGTCAACCCAAATTGGTGGCGATTGTGCATGCAGAAACTTCGACGGGTGTATTACAGCCATTAGAAGAAATTAGTAAAATGGTGCATGATGCGGGCGCCCTTTTTGTAGTCGATGCAGTAACATCATATTGTGGGACGGAACTGAAAGTAGATGAATGGGGAATTGACGCCGTTTATTCGGGTACCCAAAAATGTTTGAGCGCGCCTCCTGGCCTTTCGCCAGTTTCTTTTAGTGATCGAGCAGTGGCCGTGTTGGATAATAGAAAAACCAAAGTGCAGAGCTGGTTTCTCGATTTGACTTTGGTCAAAAACTATTGGAGTGGGGCCAAAAGAGCCTATCATCACACCGCCCCCGTATCGGCTATGTATGCTTTGAGAGAAGCTTACAGCTTGGTCTTAGAGGAAGGTTTGGAAAATCGCTTTGCTAGGCATCGCAAGAATCATGAATTATTGAAAACCGGCTTAGAAAGTTTAGGTTTTGAATTCTTGGTGGCACCAGGTCTTCGTTTGCCTATGCTCAATGCGGTGAAGGTGCCGGAGGGAGTCGATGAAGCTGCGATTCGAAAACGCTTGTTGAATGAATACAATATCGAAGTTGGCGGTGGTTTAGGAAAATTTGCTGGAAAGATTTGGCGAGTAGGCCTGATGGGGGAAAGCAGTACGCATAACCATGTGAATGTCCTCGTGGCTGCCTTGAAAGATTTGTTATAATCAAATATAGATACTAGCAGCCCGCTCTAATATTCTTGAGGGGGCTGCTAGACATTAATGCCAGTCCGAAAGGTGCATTTCATTTTACCTTCAAAAAATAAATTGGCTAGTTCTTTACAAGCTACTTGACCTCGCCATCCATTGGCGGTATCAAGACTATTGGCCGAAAGGCGATTATAGAGTAATTCGCTATGTGCCAACAACTTGATTTTACTGATTAATTCGTCGCTTTGACCAGATGCAATAACGTAGCCATTAATGCCGCTTTTGATCCATTCTTGTCCCAAGCTATTCGAATAAGCTAAGATGGGAATACTATATTCCATCGCTTCTCGAACACTATGCGTGTAAGGTTGAGAAAGTTGATCTATTTTTGGCTCATCTAGCTCGATATATAGGTGCGTTTGTTCATAAACAGCCGCGCGATCATTTGGCGCTGGTGCTATACGTAGGTTTTGAATAGATAAATCATTAACCGAAGTCGTATCCGTATCATTTGGCGAGAAATACCAAGCTGTAAGCTGGAAACTTGGACAAGCTAGCGCTATTTTAGTGAGCTGTTCTTCTACTATTGGAGACCAAGCCTGGCAAGTGACCAAAAGTTGAAATGGCGATAAATTGATCGCCTCTTGCGCTGTGCAAAAACGTTGAGCTTCCTTGCTAAAACGGTTGGGAAGCGGCGTATAGATAATACTGGCAAGCGTATTATGAATTCCTCTCTCCTGCTGCACTCGGTGGGTGCGGTAGATAACCCTAGCCGCTGTTTTTCCAGCAACCCATCTCGAAACTCGTTCTAATAAGGAGGATTGATACCTCCCTTCATCGTATTGCAAAAGAAGTCTTTTATTCAACTTCTTAATTGCTAGTCCAGCACCTGTAGAAAGCAAGCTGTTAGCAAAAAAGATCGCCTCCTCTTTTTCATAACGAAGCAAGAATCTATATAATCGAAACTGTGTTTTTAAGTAAGCTATCCGAGCGCTTGCACCGCGGAAGTGGCTGGGAGCATCAAGGTGATGGTGAGGAATTCCATTCAATAAAGGCGGCATATTTTCACGAGTGCCAATGGTGATAATTTCAACAGCTACTCCTTCATTGAATAGTCTTCTGGCAGTTTGTGCATAGACGAATCGCTCATGGAGCCGTTCATCTAATGGATAGATAAAAATTGTTTTTTGCACCTTTTGCGCTTATTTGGGTTAATAGAAAGTAAAAAGAGGGCACTTATCTCAGACCATTTCCATCTGTCATTCTACACTTAACTGCGAAAAACTATAGGGGTATTTCTTGCTTGAAACCCCTACTTTTTGTGCCGCTCAGAGCATGTTAAAAGGAGTGTTGTGTTTGTTTTTTGACTGTCTTAAAATCTTACCGCTATTTATGCGGAGGGTGCATATTTAATAGCTAAAATAATACCTTTTTTTTTAATTAGTTGATTAATAGTAGTTTGTGTGTGATGATTTGAAAAAATAAATACCAAAATTAGATTTTATTCCCAAATTAGGAAAGTGAAATAAATGGGAAGATCATCTTAATCTGATCTAAAATACTAGAATATTTCCCATTTCCCGAAGGATTTCTACCATTTCCCGAAAAAACCTGCCCAAAGCCTGACTTATCTATACTTTCGTATATAAGTGAAGAATGATTAAACCCCAATTATGAGTCGTGTACAAGTCATCCATAGTCAAATAAAACACAAGTCCTCACGGGCTGCAAAAAACGTATCTCAAGCGCTTCAATTTTGCTGGGCTTGCAAATATGTCAGGTTATCCCTGTTCTTGGGGTTGCTGGTAGGCTTAGGAAACCTCAGTAGTACCTCTACTTTTGAGGAACAGCTTACCGGCGGTAAGAAGGCAATCGGTACCCGAGCCACTGATTCCTTAGCGCTGGTCGATTTTTACATGCAAACCAATGGTAAAGATTGGATTAGCAAGTGGGATTTTAACCAGCCCATGGATACTTGGTTTGGCATTAGCCTGAATAGATATGGGCGGGTAATGTGTATGGATTTGGATGGCGAGCCCGATTGCAGCCCCAATAAGCGCCGTGGTAATAAGATCAAAGGAGAGATGGTGGATTTGAATCTGCCTTACCTCGAACATCTATTTTTATCAGGGAATCAGCTAACAGGTGCAATTCCCGATTTTTCCAAAATGTCTTTTTTGCTCACTTTACAACTCTCTTGTAATCGCTTTACAGATACGATTCCCGATTTTTCCAACTTCAAAAGATTAGTTTCCCTCGAACTCGATTACAATAAGTTAGAAGGTAATATTCCTGCGTTTACGCATTTAAGTAGCCTTCAGAATTTGTATGTTTCCAACAATAAATTGAGCGGTACATTGCCGCTGTTCAAACACTCACACTTACTCAAGCGCCTGTATGTACAGGGCAATCAATTGACTGGATCATTGCCTTTGTTTAATGGTATGCCAAATCTTCAACGATTTATAGGATTTGGCAACCATTTCGAGGGAGAGATGCCCGATCTGCACATGCTTACCCAATTGACGCATTTCAATCTCGCTAAGAATGATTTGGTGGGGAAAATCCCGCCCCTTGAAGGCTTAGTGCAACTGCGCTCCTTCGTACTCGCTGACAATAAACTAGAAGGAGAAATTCCCGAATTGGAAGCGATGACTCATCTGATAGAATTGAACTTATCTGATAATATGCTGACTGGTGCGATTCCTGATTTATCGGGAAAACATCAGCTTCGTTCACTCTTACTGGCTGGTAACCAATTGAGTGATTGTCCAGTCCTTCGTGATATGCCACAACTCGATCAATGCGCCTTGCAAGAGAATGCATTTGATTTTTCCGATTTAGTACCGAACCAAAAATGGCTGCGAGGACTGGACTCCTATGAAAAACAATTGAACGAACGGCAGGATTCTATCATAGAACTAGCACAAGGCAAGGAGGTTCGGATTAGTGCCGACGCTTACCAGGAGCTAAAATCTAATACTTATAAATGGTTCAAGAATGGAACTGAATTTACGGTTGTAGAAGGAGAGAACACCTTAACAGCTCGCCTTTCATTTTTGGAACAACAAGCTACTTATTATTGTGAGATTACGAATGACGCCTTGCCAGGGTTGGTTTATAAAACGGGCGTCTTTATCCTGCAATCGGATAAACTAGAAGGGCCAATAGCCCTGGCACCTTTACCATTTGATGACAACTGGATCTTTAAGAGTTTTAAAAATTCTTATGAAATTAACTTGCTAGCAAATGACCAGATGAACGGTACCGGCGAGTGGTCTTTGCGTTTACTGAGTCAACCAGCGGTGGGAACTGTTGAGGTACTAGAAGAGGGACGTTTAAGATTTGAAGTGACGGATGAATTTATGGGATTGGTAGAGTTTGAATATGAATTATGTAATACGGCAGCCGAAAACCTTTGTAACATTGCCTTTGTGACAATAGATATTCAAGCCGAACCTCCAGCCAGTGAAACTGTCATTGAAACTGAGTTTGATGAATTGCGGCTGTACCCAAATCCAGCGAGTGATCTAGTTAATTTAAGTACAGAAAGTGGCCTTATCTTAGAACAGGTGACCATCTTTAATCTTGCTGGGCAGAAAGTAATGGACGCCACTTTAAGTGATAGTGATAGCCAGATTAGTGTGGGAGCACTTCCTGCTGGCAATTACTTCTTGGAGGCGCGCAGTGGAAGAATGACGTTGGTAGAGCAGTTGGTGGTAGTGAAATAAGCTTCTGTCAAGTTGTTTAAAATGAAACGATCCTGCTCGCTGCATAGAAACAGTGAGCAGGATCGTTGCGTTAAGAAAGGGGCGAAACACCTCAATGTCTAACGCTTATTCTCCAACATAGGAAATTCGGTAAATAGCATCTGCAGAATCATCTGATACCAACAAAGAACCATCAGGCATCATTTCTACATCGACAGGACGACCCCACTCTTCTTCTTCTCCCTCCGGAAGCCAACCTTCCGCAAAGGGCTCATAACTAACGGCCTTATTGTTTTCCAATTTGACTAACATTAAGCGATAGCCAACTTTTTTCGAACGATTCCAAGACCCATGTAACGCGACAATGAGTTGGTTTTTATAAGCACTCGGAAATTGATTGCCAGTATAAAACTCTAGGCCTAAAGGAGCAACGTGAGGACCCATTTTTTGTACGGGAGGGGTATAATCTTCGCAAGAAGCTTTTGCACCAAATTTGGGATCGAGTAAATCACCCTGATGGCAATAAGGGAACCCAAAATGCATCCCATCTTTAGGCGCGTGATTCAGTTCACAGGAAGGGGTGTCATCTCCCAACCAATCTCTCCCATTATCGGTAAACCATAAATCTTTGGTTTCTGGATGCCAGGTAAAACCTACTGTATTGCGAATGCCCCGCTGCACGATTTCCATCCCGCTTCCGTCTGGATTAATTCGAGTAATGGAGGCAAAAATATCTTCCTTCTTATCACAGACATTACAAGGAGCTCCAACAGGGACGTATAGTTTACCATCTGGTCCGAAGGCGATGTATTTCCAGCCATGGTGTGTTTCGGTAGGATAATCTTCATAAATGACGGTTGGTTTTCCCGGATCATCTAAGTTTTCCTCGATGTTTTCGTACTTGGAAATGCGACTCACCTCTGCTACATACAGATCCCCATCTTTAAAGGCTACACCATTGGGCATTTTCAAACCTTTGGCCAGGATATATTGCTCGTCCACCTTGAAATCACCATCAGTATCCTTCAGCGCATAAACATTACCTTTTGACCTTGTCCCTACATATAAAGTGCCAGAAGGAGAAAGTGCCATTGAGCGGGCATTTCGTACACCCGATGCATAGACTTCAATCTTAAAGCCCGGTGGGAGCTTAATCGTATCGATAGGTAGTGCCTTAGAAGTGGGGGCATCTACTGTATTTATACCTAAAAAGGCAATACTTAATAACAAGATGAGAATTCGCATGGTTTTGCTTTTTGATGGACAATGTATGCAACGCTTGACTTCAAATATAGTTGAATATTTCTAGGCTCGATAATCCTGCTCCCTAGAAAAATCCGATCCTGATTTGTAGAGGATTGCTTATCTTCTGCGCTAAGAAAAAGAATTCATATGATAGAATCAATCTTGACAGACCAGGCACCAACACCTGGCGGACATTATTCTCAAGCAGTTGAATGGAATGGTTTGGTCTTTGTGGCTGGACAACTGCCTATTACTCCGAGTGGAGAGAAGTTGAATGGGCCAATCGAAGAGCAGGCGCATCAGGTACTGCAAAATTTAAAGCATATCCTGGAAGCCGCCGGAAGTGGTATGGATAAGGTATTAAAAACCACCGTCTATATTTCGGATATCGAACTATGGGGAAAAGTGAATGACATCTATACTACCTATTTTCCTACACACAAACCAGCGCGGGCTATTGTTCCTGTGAGCACCTTGCATTATGGTTTTTTGATCGAATTGGAGGCGGTAGCTGTGACGGAATAGTACTGGAAATGCTAACTTAAGGCTTTATATTTAAGCAAGTTTATTCACTCAAAGTCGCTACTAATTTCTCCATAAAATGAAGGCACTTTTCTATTTGCTGAATGTCAACATACTCATTCGCAATATGGCATTGTTCCACTGATCCAGGGCCACATAGCACCTGTCTCTTATACACATCTCCGAGCCCAC
>CAJXUM010000023.1 GCA_913060855.1 uncultured Lewinella sp.
GAGATCAGCCTCGGTCTCGTGGGCTCGGAGATGTGTATAAGAGACAGATATTGTTCGATACGAAGCAAAGTCAGGTGCCAGGTCTGTCTTGGTTTCCGCTGATCTGCTGATCCCAGAGGGTGAAACAAAGCCGCTCTCTATTTCAAATTACGAATGGTCTGTAGATAATTCTAAGTTGCTGGTCTTTACTAATACACGTAGAGTCTGGCGCTATCATACCAGAGGGGATTATTGGGTGCTGGACATGGCGTCTGGTCAATTGACCCAATTAGGCAAATCGGTTGAGCGTACTACGATGATGTTTGCCAAGTTTTCCCCTGATGCATCAAGGGTAGGCTACGTGAGCAAAAACAACATCTATGTTGAAAATATAAAATCTGGTGCTATTGCCCAGTTAACTTCTGATGGTAGTGAGGTCATTGTAAATGGAACGTTCGACTGGGTATACGAGGAGGAATTGTCCTGTCGGGATGGCTTCCGATGGAGCCCGGATGGAACGCAAATTGCCTATTGGCAATCCAATACGGAAGGGATTGGCACGTTTTACATGATTAATAATGTCGATTCCATTTATTCACAACTCATCCCACTTCCTTACCCAAAAGTAGGTACCGATAATTCAGCGGTCAAAGTTGGGGTAGTAAGCGCTGCAGGAGGCGATACCAAATGGTTTGATGTACCCGGGGATCCTCGAAATAACTATCTTGCGAGGATGGAATTTATCCCGAATTCAAACGAGGTAATGATCCAGCAATTGAATAGAAAACAAAACGCCAATACGGTCTGGATCGGCAATACCAATACCTTGTCCTTAAATAAGATTTTCACGGACAAGGATGACGCTTTCTTGGATGTACATGACAACATCATGTGGTTGGAGAATGAGAATTACTTTACCTGGACCAGTGAGAAGGATGGCTGGATGCACTTATACAAGGTATCAAGGGATGGAAAAAAAATGACGACCATCACGAAGGGAAATATTGATGTGGTTAGAATCAACTGTATCGACCCGAAAGGTGGCTATGTGTATTATATTGCTTCCCCTGAGAATTTCACCCAACGTTATCTATATCGAAGCAAAATAGACGGTAGTTCTGACCCGGAGCGAGTGAGTCCGCAAGACCAAGCCGGGCAACACGCGTATCAAATATCTGCCGATGCAGAATATGCCATTCATACCTTTCAGAACACGACGACACCGAATAAAATAGCGCTTATTAACCTTCAAAAGCACCAAACCATTAGGGTATTGGAGGACAATAAGGAACTGTCTGAAAAAGTAGCGGCTTTACAGTTGACGCCAAAAGAATTTATCAAACTGGATATAGGTGAAGTGGCCTTAGATGCCTGGGTAATAAGGCCTCCAAATTTTGATCCCTCCAAAAAATATCCGATTGTGTTTTATGTGTATGGCGAACCTGCCGGCTCCACGGTGCAAGATGCTTGGCAAGGCGGAGACCTTTGGCATCAGTTTCTGGCGCAGCAAGGCTATGTGGTAGCCAGTATTGATAATAGAGGAACGCGGACGCCGCGAGGAAGGGATTGGAGGAAGTCGATATACGGCCAAATCGGAATATTGGCGGCACATGATCAAGCTGCGGCCGCCAAGGTGTTATTCAAGAAATTTAGCTTCATAGATACCGACAGAGTGGGAATCTGGGGCTGGAGTGGCGGCGGACAAATGACCATGAATTGTTTGTTTAGGTATCCGGATATTTATAAGTCGGGATTAGCCGTGGCATTTGTAGCGGATCAACGATTGTACGACAACATTTACCAAGAGCGATATATGGGATTATTAACGGACAATGAAGCTAATTATATCGCCGGATCACCGATCAGTCATGCGGAAAAATTGGAGGGCAACCTCATGATTATCCATGGTACCGCAGATGATAATGTGCACTATCAGAGTTTTGAACGATTAGCCAATGAGCTGATCAAGCATAACAAGATGTTTGATATGATGTCTTATCCCATGCGATCTCATGGCATCAGGGAACGAGACAATACCTCTTTGCATTTAAGGAAAACGATGGTCAGGTATTGGAATCGAGTATTTCAGACTGATCATTTGGATAAATAG
Organism: uncultured Lewinella sp.; assembly: GCA_913060855.1. Classification (GTDB taxonomy): domain Bacteria; phylum Bacteroidota; class Bacteroidia; order Chitinophagales; family Saprospiraceae; genus DT-111. Next base: position 2,090 of record CAJXUM010000023.1, read on the forward strand.
CTTTCTCTGAGAGTATGTTTATCAAGTCAGCAAAACGCCTTATATTCGGCATTCCAACTTATTATCACTTTTTCTTAAAATCTAGACTACTACATGGCCAACTTTAATATTGATGCAAAAAAAGACATGACCTATGATGCGATCGTTATTGGGTCGGGTATCAGTGGGGGATGGGCGGCGAAAGAGCTGTGTGAAAAAGGACTAAAGACCTTAGTTCTTGAGCGCGGAAGGATAGTGGAACATATCAAAGATTATCCTACCATGAATGACGATCCCTGGGATAAGGAACTCCGAGGCTCCCTTACACCAGCATTGCGCAAGAAGCATTACAAGAGCATTAGATCCGGATTTATAGGTATGGATACCGAGCATTTTCATGCCAATGATGAAGAGAATCCTTACACGGAAGTCAAACCCTTCCTCTGGATACGTGCTCATCAGATGGGTGGACGATCGCTCTTATGGGGTAAGCAAACCTACCGATGGAGCGAAATTGACTTTGAAGCCAATGCCAAAGATGGCTATGGTGTAGACTGGCCCATTCGATACAAAGACATGGCCCCTTGGTATACCCATGTTGAGAAGTTTGCTGGAATCAGTGGTGAAGCCCTTGGCTTGCCTCAATTGCCCGATAGTCATTTTCTTCCGCCGATGGAGTTGAATTGCGTGGAGAAACATGTCAAGCAAAGAATTGAAAAAGAATTTGCGGGAAGACATATGATCATCGGTCGGGTAGCGCACCTCACGGAGCCACTCAATGGAAGAGGAAAATGCCAATACCGAAACCGATGTAGTCGGGGATGTCCATATGGCGCTTATTTTAGTAGTAATGCCGTGACTTTACCAGCGGCTAGTGCTACTGGAAACCTGACTATACGTCCCTATTCTATAGCTCAATCGATTATCTATGATGAGAAGAAAGGCAAGGCTACAGGAGTACGGATTATTGATGCCGAAACGAATGAGGCCATTGACTATTCAGCAAAAATCATTTTCTGCAATGCTTCCACGCTAAGTACCACACAGATTCTTTTGAATTCTACTTCAAGTCGATTTGAAAATGGATTTGGAAATGACAGCGGCGAATTGGGCCATAATTTGATGGACCACACTTATCGAGTAGGTGCCATGGGCAGAGTGGAAGGTTTTGATGATAAATACTACAAAGGCCGACGACCTAACGGAATCTATATCCCACGATATGTCAATATTGACGAGCAAAGTAAGTCCGATAAATTTGTCCGTGGCTTTGGATTTCAAGGCGGAGCGGGACGTGCAGGTGCACAGGCTGCTGCCAATCGCCCCGAATTTGGTGCGGATTTCAAAGACAGTATCCTCAAACCGGGGCCCTGGGAGTTTTTCATTACCGGATTTGCCGAGTGTTTACCCTACCATGAAAATAAAGTGACCTTGAACAAAGATGTATTGGACAAATGGGGACAGCCTACCTTGTCTATTGACTGCGAATACAAGGAAAATGAACTAGCATTGAACAAGCAAATCCGGGAAGATGCAGTGGTAATGCTTGAAAAGGCCGGTGTAAAAGATATCGTAGGATTTGATAATGAACACGAACCGGGTTACGGTATCCACGAGATGGGGACGGCAAGGATGGGACGCGATCCTAAAACTTCGGTCCTAAACGGATTCAATCAAGTACATGCCGCTAAAAATGTTTTCGTGACCGATGGGGCATGCATGACTTCTAACTCTTGTGTCAATCCTTCCTTAACTTATATGGCCATCACTGCTAGAGCGGCTAATCATGCAGTGGCTGAACTGAACAAACAAAATCTCTGATCTCATGAATAGAAGAACAGCAATACAAAAAACAGGCTTGATAGCTGGAGCTAGCGTGATGTTACCTTCCTTGCTTACTTTGCTTCAATCTTGCAATGAGGAACCGCGCTTGGATTGGCAGCCGATATTTTTTACAGCGGAGGAAGCCCAATTCATATCCACACTAGTGGATACGATCTTACCGCGGACTGACACGCCAGGGGCGCTGGATGTGAAGGCAGATATGTTTATGGACAAGGTATTTGCCAAGACCTATGATGAGGGGGGGCAACAAAAAATCAGAGCCGACATCGCTCAATTCAATGAAGACTGTAAGCAAAACTTTGGTAAGGTATTCATTGATTTAAATAAAGAAGATCGAGTAGCTGTATTAAAAGCAGCGGAAGCGAATTCGGGTACTTTTAATGGAAGTGTATGGGGAACAGCAGTAGGGGAGCAGGAGCCGGTCGGCTTTTATCGATCCATTAAGTCAATGGCACTCTGGGCGTATCTCTCCTCGGAAGAGATCGGCAAAAACGTCCTCAATTATGATCCCATTCCGGCGATGTACCAGGGGTGTATTCCGCTTTCAGATGTGGGGAATAGCTGGAGCTTGTAAGAGTATTTATTAAGTTTAAGGTTTAAGGTTTATGCCATAGCCGTCCAGCTAAGCCTAGGGATCAAATACAAGTAGAAAAGGGGAAGAAAAGCCCATAGTATAGTATGCCGTTAGGTGTGTAATAGCCCCTTTAAATCTGGGACACATTTCGTACCTAACGGCACGGCTTTGAACATTTTGACCTCTTTTTACCGATATTTTGCCCTAAAAGGGCTCGCGGCAGAAAACTTCTTTAACAAGCCAGGAATGCTAAGATTTTACGGTACAAAGATCATACTATTTTTTAGCCTTATTTTGATGATGAGTAATTGGAATGAGGTGGTCGCACAAGCACCCATAGTGCTGGAAGCAGAGGAGGCTAAATTGTCGGGGGAGGCGAACATCGTCAATTGTAATCAAGCTTCGGGAGGGAAAATGGTAAGAGGTGTTGAAGGAGGAGCAGCGAATACCCTGGAATTTCAGAACATTCCGATTCCTGAGCCAGGCACTTACTTCATTAAGCTCAGCTATTTGCATATTAGTGATCGATCATTTACCTATCGGATCAACAATACCGTCGCTCAGCAATACGACATTTGGGCTTCAGGAGCCTGGTGTTTTGAAGGCGGGGGAACCGCTGATTTTATCTTTGAGGAACAGTTTGAAGAGGGGAATAATACCCTTCTATTTTATAATGCTCCGATCATTGATAAGATCGAAATTTTGTCGGACACCTCGGCCCGTCAAGCCGCTGCTTTTTACCTCAGTGCGTCTGCGGGTAATGATACTAATGATGGCTTGTCTCCCAGCACCGCTTGGCAAACCCTATCGAAGGCCAATTCGCTGTCTTTGCTCCCAGGAGATTCTTTGCTTTTCCAAGCTGGAGATACTTTCTCAGGGAAGTTATCTATTATGAATGAAGGCGGGAGCGAATCATCACCCATACTGATCAGCCAATACGGGGAGGGGGAAAAGCCGATCATTGATGGGATAGGTTACACGGCTAGCATTCATATCCAAAATAGTGGCTATCTCCATCTGTCCCAACTAGAGATTAAAAATGATGGCGGGCCTCCGCAAGCTGGTGAATCCACCCAGCTACGTCAAGGGATATATATTGAAAACACCTTCACGGATGGGACCACTTTTGATCACTACTATTTGGATAATTTGACGTTCAGAAACATTTATCCTACCGATCAAATTACAGATGATGATCAAACCGGCGTAAATGCTTATGCGATAAGAACAAGTGGCTCTTGGGGAGATAATATCAACCCCACCCGCTTCAATGATTTTCGTATCGAAAACTGCTTTTTTACGAGAACAGGTAGACATGCGGTCTTATTGACGGCCATCAATGAGCTGGAAATAAGAAATAATCTTTTTGAGCATGTTGGAGGGGCAGGGATGGTTATTGGTAATAATAGTACTAACATCTTAGTCGAAAAAAATATCACCAACTACACGGGATCTAGCCTCGATAGTCGGATGGCAGGAAGGGGAAGTGGAATCTGGGCCTTCCGAACTAAAAATCTCGTTGTACAACACAACAAATTCATGCACGCCCGAGGCATCAAAGATTCTTTTGGCATGCACATCGACATTGGCAATCAGAATGTGGTTTATCAATACAATTACAGTGAAGATAATGAGGGCGGTTTTGCAGAAATATTGGGCGCCAACGTGAATGTAGGCTATCGCTACAACCTCAGCGTTGGAGATGGCTGGCGAAGTCGAGGAAACCAATTGGGGAGAGTGTTTTGGGTGGGAGGATGGTCAGGGAATCCGCAAAACCCAATCGGATCGGATAGTGTTTTTATTTACCATAATTCTGTCTATGTTCGGGATACCATTCAGCCAAGAATCTGGATTGAAGCAGTAACTGAAAATACCCGGATTTATAACAACATTGTTTATGCCCCCAATGGACTAGCGGAAGTGTTCATAAAGAACGATCCAAGTTTCAATGATTTTGATCATAATCTTTGGTTTGGGGCTATTTCTACGACCGATACAGATGGCGAAACTTATCGTGGAGCAAATGCCGTGACTACTGATCCGCTATTCGTAACGACCCCAATAATAGATGAGAATGGGTTTGTTTTGCAAGCAAATAGTCCGGCCATCGGTAGCGGTAAGATTATATCTCCGACCAACAACCCTAACCCCCACGATTACTTTTCTAACAGTGGGGGCAAAGACTATTTCGGAAATGTACTGGTAGATACTGGGCCACCTTCTATCGGTGCAGTGTATGGGGATGTTATGACTTTTAGCACTGAGGTCATGGAAAAATATTTTACGTTTTTTCCCAATCCAGTTATGGCTGGGCATAGCATTTCTATCGAGATTCCAAGCGCGGTCACGGCTGATCGTGTCTCTGTTCAACTCATAGACAAGGCAGGGAAAGTCCTATCGGACCACGCTTATCAGCCACAAGCAAGCATTCAGCTGAAAATAGATAAAAACTTAAGCGGTCATTACTTCCTGAAGATCAGTACGGCTGATTATCAAATGGTCAGACAGCTGTTTGTATTCTAATCATACTACTATCCTGTTGAGGAGCTTAAAAGTTGAGCAGTTTAGCCTCCTATTCCTGGCTTAAACCTTTTCAAATCTTAATTTTTTCAACCAAAGGTCCAGAAATTTGGTTGTAATGGCCTTTTTGTATTCAATAAGGTTTGTTGTTTATTGTGGTAGTTGATGTCTATTTAATAGATTGATTATTAGTATTTAATGTTATTTTTTTACATCATTTTTGTAGTTATTTTTATGGTAGTGGCCTTAAAATGTCTTTGGCAGTAAGCAGGTATTTGTGGCATATTTGAGGCATAAATAAGAAAAGAGCTAAATTTATTTTCTAACTATATCATGTAATATCGAAGTTGTGTGAAAATCATTCTTCACAACTTCCTTTAAACCCAAAAAATATGGTGCGCAATTTTTTACTACTTTTTATTCTAGCCGTAGGCTATACACCTTTACTCCAAGCACAAGCTTGTGACTTCAAAAGTGATGTGATTAGCTTAGGAGGGGCCAGTCATGACCCTGGATTTGGGCGGAATGACCAAAATAACGCCATCGCCACCTTGAGCAATGGCAGTTTCGTCATCGGCTGGTCTACGGATGATGGTGTCGATGGAGATCAAGCGGGAGCCTATTTCCAGGTTTTTAGCGAAAATGGCACAGCAATAACCTCACCCGCTGTTCCCTACGCAGGAATCAACCCTAGCGGTACTGGCGATCAAGGCATATTTGGCCCCAAGGTGGTGGCTTTGAATTCCGGTTTTGTGATTGCCTGGACATCCGAAGATGGCCCTGGTGATACCGGCCCTGCTGGTGATGAGCAACAGGATGTTTTTGTTCGGACTTATGACAATGCAGGAGTAGCCGTTTCAGACCCCATTAGGATTAGTGTGGCAGGAGAAGAGGATCTCCTACGTACAGTACTAGCATTGGACAATGGCAATTTCGTCATCATCACCGGGACGGATGAGGACAATACAGGGAATAAGGATGACTACTATTTCCAAGTTTTCAATGCAGCTGGTACTTCTTTATCCGGCGGCTTGGTTAATATTAGTGGCAATGCCCATGATGCAGCCTATCAGACCGTAGATGCAGATCAGCCCATCATTGATCTGGGCGGTGGCAATTTTGCCATTGCCTGGGACACCTGGGATGATGTGGATGGAGATGATAAAGGCTCATTTTTACGAATCTTTAAATCTGATGGTACTGCTGTAACGGGCATTATTGTTCCTTATGCCGATATCAATCCCACAGGAACAGGGGATCAAGGATTGCCAGAGCCCCGACTGCTCAACCTAAAGAATGGCAATTTTGTAATGGCATGGGTCTCGGAGCAAGGACCTGGGGACGTAGGACCTGGCGGTGATTTTAACGATGATCAAGACGTTTACTTCCGGATTTACCAAGCTGATGGTACGCCGGTGACTGGTTCGACCAAAGCCAATAGTGACAACGCAGCTGACGAAGAATCTTTAGATGGTTTGATCGCATTAGAAGGAGGTAACTTCTCCATGATTTATCGAAGAGATGAGGATGAGACGGGCAATACCGATGACTACTTTGTGCGCACTTTTTCTCCGACCGGAATGGCACTAGGTGCCAGTATCGAGTTAAGTGCTGGAGCACACCTTAACTCATTTGTACGCACCCAGGGTAATCGCAGTTATGCTGCCCTCAGTAATGGCAATTTCGTGCTAGGCTGGTCACCAGATCGGAGTGCAGATGGGGATAGCACATCCGCTTATTTTCGAGTTTTTGATGCCTCTGGCAACGCACTTAGCTCGATAGCAGCACCTTATACAGATATTAACCCAAGCGGAACAGGTCCACAATCTACGAACGGCCCTTTAATTGAAGCACTACCTGATGGCTTTGCAATCGTCTGGGAATCTGCGGATGGCCCTACGGATGTAGGCCCGGGGAATAACCGAGACTATGACGTCTATCATCGAGTGTATGACAATAATGGTGCTGCACTTTGTACCACTAAGAAGACCAATGCCGGTAGTGAAGGAGAAGAAGAGCGTCCGGTTTTTGTACAGGCACTGGATAATGGCGATTTTGTCGTGATGTATCGCGATGAGGAAACTAATGGTAATAAAGATGACTTTTTTGCACGTGTAATTGGTGGAACGCCGGCCATGGTTTGTCCTACCATCGGTGAGTTAACGGTTACGCCTGCTTGTGCAAGTGAACCTTTTACCATTACCGTAACTGGCCTGGAAAATATGGCGCAAGCTGACAACGGGGAACGAGATTATGGGATTACTTTCCACTCTATTCTCTCATTAGGTGGTAGTATTTATGATGACCCAGATTTTTTTGTTATTGGCACGGTTCCTTTTTCAGCACTCACTAATGGAGGAACAACCGCAACTTTTACGCCTACAAATATTGATAATTTTAACACCTTAATTGTTGCTAGGCTTGATGCCGTACCTGCTGCTGCTGATTGCCGGCCAGTGCTCACGCTAAACAGAGAAATCTTCACCGCACCTTTTGTGAGTTTTGCAGCTCCTGCTGACCTAAGCCTTAATGCAGGGGTGCAGTCGGGACTAGGTGGCGGTACGCCTGCCCAAGGCACAGCGGAGGGAGATAAGGGCATCTATAGTGGCCCCGGTGTGACTGATGATGGTAATGGGATGACGTATAGCTTTGATCCGGCAGCAGCTGGTGTCGGCATGCATACCATTACCTATACTTATACGACGATCATTGGTTGTGAAGGTACGGCTAGTGATGTGATCGAGGTGACTATGCCGGCTGCGGTTTGTCCTACAATCGGTGAGCTTAGCTTTTCCTCCACTTGCGCAGGACAACCCTTTTCCATTACCGTAAGTGGCTTGGGAAATATGGCCCAGGCGGATAATGGGGAGCAAGATTATGGAATTAGTTTTTATGCACTCCTCTCAGCAGTTCCAGAAGATCGTTACAGTGACCCCGATTTTGGGAGAATTGGCATGGTGCCTTTCTCAGAACTAGGTGATGGCGGAGCAAGTGCGACCTTGTCTGTACCTGAAAATCTTATAGGTTATGTTGATGTGAACCCACTGATCATTGCCATACTCGATGCAACACCCGCAGATGCTGAATGTCGCCCCTTTTCAACCACTGATAGGCAAGTTAACTCCAAGCCGTTCGTTCAACTAGCCACACCCGGCAACCTCTGCCTGGATGCAGGCCTACAAACGAGCTTGGGTAATGTGGTGCCAAGTGGAGGCGTATTCTCTGGTCCTGGCATTACGGATGATGGCAATGGCTCCACCTACAGCCTGGACCCCGCTACTGCTGGCACAGGCACGCATGAACTCACTTATACCTTTACTACCGGAGAGTCTTGTACCTTCACGGAGGTCTTAACCTTCGAAGTCTTCGCAGTGCCTACAGTTGCTTTCACCGCTCCTGCCGACCTGGATGAAGATGCAGGCGTACAAACGGGCCTTGGTGGCGGTACGCCAGCGCAGGGGACAGCAACGGGAGATAAGGGCGTCTATAGTGGCCCTGGTGTGACCGATGATGGCAATGGGATGACGTATAGCTTTGATCCAGTAGCGGCAGGCGTAGGCATGCATACCATTACCTATATGTATACGGATGCCAATGGCTGCTCTGCTTCTGCCAGTGATGACGTTGAGGTGACTATGCAGGCACCTCCTGGGAATAGTTGTATTGATGCCAATGACCTCAATGCCCTGTTTGGACAAGCGGTTGATGTACCCCAACGTTCAAGTATATGGGACAATACTACCTATACAGTTGATCCAAGTGATCCCGCAACAGGCACGGATTGTTTTTTTGATACCTCGCAAAATCCCATTTGGTTCACCTTTACGGGTGATGGGAATCGTTACCGGATAAAAACAACTACAGATAGTCTTGATAACCCCATCCCCGCAGGTGATACTCAGCTGGCTATTTATACAGGAGCTTGCGGAGGCCTGACTCCATTGGCTTGTAATGAGGATGAAGATGAGGGGGCAAGTCTGTACAATGCTAGCTTAGAGCTAGACACTGAAGCAGGCGTAGTTTATAGTGTATTGATAGATGGTGTGGTAAGTTCACTTGGAAATGGAAAGGGTGCTTTTCAAGTAGAAGTCACCCAACTCATGGTAGTGAATGTAACAAACATTGAAGAGACCGCTATTCAGCTTTTCCCTAATCCAACGACGGGCATACTGCACTGGCAAAATATCAACCCTGAACGGGTACAGGTATTTGATTATACAGGAAAGCTCGTATTGTCTGATCAGCAGCCTACTACCGAATTGAATATTTCAGCCCTTCCAGCTGGCTTCTATCTACTGAGAATAGAAGAGGGTACTGAGGTGTATTCGGCTAAAGTAGTGAAAGAATAGAAAATGGCTAAGTAAGCATAGGTCTTGATCGGCCTTGCTCTTCAAAAAAAAATGATAGTCTACTCATACCTCATAGAGATTGAGCTGTGACCATTAGCAAGATAAAGTACTGATTGAAAGTGTAGCAAACATCTGAAGTTTCCCGCGTTCAGCGCTGGGATGACTTCAGGTGTTTATGCTTTGCTACAAGCGCTAATCCACATCCCCGATGTGGCGTGCCTGTCTAGCTAGACAGCTTGGTTGCCCACCAACATCTCTCCCTGCTCCTAATCTAAAATTTCACCCATCACCTCTTTTTTCCAACGATTTAGGCGATTTTGTAAATCTTGAAAAATGGCTTGTTCGCTCTCTTTGATATCTATCTTTTCGCCTATATCAGCTTCTGTATCGTGTAAAAAAGCGCCCAATTCTAGTGTCACACCTTCATATTGAGTGGAGGTTTTGGCAAAACTATCCTCCGCATCATTGGCCCAGCGATATTTCCATTTGCCAGAACGAACCGCAGCCTGCTGCCCACCATACCAAAAAAGGATGTCATGTTCAATATTGGGATCTTCGCCTTTTAGTAGTGGATGCAGACTAATGCCATCGATCATTTCGGGTAAGCGAGCTTCCGTGGCTTCTACCATTGTCGGCAATATATCCAGTGCACTGACCATATTGCCGGATACTCCCCCTTGCTGGTACTGCCCCTTCCAGGAAATGAGTAACGGAATGCGCAGGCCACCATCATACATGGTATATTTTCCGCCGGCAAATTCTCCATTGTTGGCATAAATTTGGGTCGAGCCGCCATTGTCTCCGACATATACGACGATCGTGTTTTCCAATTGCTGACTGGCCTTCAAGTAGTCCATCACTCGACCTACTTCTTTATCCAAATAATACAATTGACCTAAGTAATGAGCGCGGCCTTCGGGATTATTAGGTTTTCTTCCCCTTTCATACCATTCATAGTAGGTTTCTTGGGTGGGATCCCAGTCTGCCATACCTTGGAGATTATGCTCGTCTAGATAGGCTTGTGGTAATTGATGCGTGAAATTATGCACCGCATTAAAGGAAAGCGTGAGAAAATAAGGCTGGTCACCACTTTGTTTATTTTTGATAAAATCAATGGCTTCCGCACTCAACAACTCCGTGGAAAATCCTTCTGCTTTTTCCCTTTGGTCTTGGCGGAAGAAGCTCTCCATTTTTAAGCTTTGCTTTGGGGAGGGGGCATTCTCCATCAATTTCCTAAAATCTGCCTCTTTTTCGCTATCGTGGATGAGGTAATGCTTTCGTCCACCATTGAAACCGAATAATTCTTGGAAGCCATGATTCAAGGGAAAACTCCGGTGTTCCGTGTTGGCATCTTTGCTGCCATAATGAAACTTGCCGATCATCCCTGTTGCATAACCTTTTTCCAATAGCAATTCTGCCAGCGTTGGAATGTCGGGATTGGAAAGGCCATTGCCTCCGTACCAAAATACTTGCTGTCGTTGATGGTATGCGCCAGTCAATAGGCCAATTCTAGAAGGGCTACAAATAGGACTACTCGCGAAGGCATTGGTAAATCTTGTCCCACTTTTAGCTAGATTATCTAGATTGGGGGTATGAACATCAGGGGCTAAGCCATTGATACTCATATCGGCATAACCGTGATCGTCAGCAACGATCAATAATACATTTGGGGGGGCTTTTTCTTGGCCTGTCTCGGATGAAGACGGGCTACAGGAATAGATCAGTAAAAGAAGTAAAAAGGAATATCTAAACATCTTTAAGTGGTTTGAAGTCGTTTAAAAACCTGGTTTTTCGAATTTCACTTCAAAAAAACATTTTTAAATCACTTCTTCATCAAAACGGCATAATCATGTACAAGTATAGGTGCAATTTTTTGTCTCGACTACCACTAATGAGCCAAAATAGGCCAAGTTTGTCTTTTTGATCCAGAATAGATCCCCACCCTGTTATCTTAGACTTGGGATAGGGAAATCCTGGAATTTTGAGTAATTTAAATTTGTAATTCGCATCTACCTAAATACTAGTCTATCTATGTCGATCTCAAAGAAATACTTATATCTGGCGATAAGCAGCCTCCTCCTGTTGAGTTGCAATGAGCAAGAAAAGCCAGCTAGGAATGTCCCGCTGGAAGAAATAGCAGGGAATGAGGAGGTGAAAGCCTATATGGCGGCTTTCAAGGGGATGGGAGTCATGTCTGATAGCTCTAACCTACCTAGCCCGGAAGCCACATTGCAAAGCTTTTCTATACCAGCAGATTTGGAGATCGAATTGCTGCTGTCAGAGCCTCAGGTGAATCAGCCAGTAGAGGTGAATTTTGATCATCGAGGGCGACTCTGGGTGGTGCAGTATAATCAATACCCTTATCCAGCCGGCGTGAAGATTGTAGACATCGATAACCACGTGCGGGCAGTTTTTGATAAAATTCCCAATCCTCCGGCCAATGGCGCAAAAGGGGCGGACAAGATTACCATTTATGAAGATACAGATGGAGACGGAAGTTATGATAAATCGACAGATGCGATTACCGGACTCAATATAACAACGGGTGTTACCTTGGGCAGAGGTAAGATATGGGTACTTACGCCTCCTTACTTAGTCGCTTATCCCGACCCTGATGGTGATGGCATTCCCAATGGGGAATCAGAAGTACACTTAGCCGGATTTGGGCTAGAAGACACCCATGCTGTGGCTAACAGCCTGCGATGGGGCCCAGATGGCTGGCTGTATGGCGCGCAAGGAAGTACGACGATTGCCAATATCAATTCAGGGGCCTCGAAAGATGTCCATTTTAAAGGGCAAGCGATTTGGCGTTATCATCCTGAAACGACTGTGTTTGAGATTTTCGGGGAGGGCGGTGGCAATACCTTTGACACCGAATTTGATGCCAAAGGGAGAATGTATTCGGGAGACAATGGGACGACTCGTGGCTTTTATTACAAACAAGGAGGGTACTACCGAAAGAACTGGGGGAAGCATGGCGCCTTGACCAATCCCTATGCCTTTGGTTATTTACCTGGCTTGCAGGTGGAGGGGGATAAAATAAGATTCACTCATGCCTGGATAAAATATGAAGGAGGTAGTTTACCTGCAAAATACCAGGACAAAATTATGGCCTTGAATCCGCTTCATAATTTTATTCAGCTCTCCCGCCCAGACCCGGTGGGCTCCACTTTCCTATGCGTAGATGAGGAGAAGGTTCTCACCTCTACGGACCAATGGTTTAGGCCCGTTGATATTAAAGCGGGGCCAGATGGGGCCGTCTACATAGCCGATTGGAGTGACAGCCGGCTTTCTCATGTCAGTCCGATTGATACTTGGAACAAAAGCTCGGGACGGATCTATCGGCTAAAAAAGAAAAATCAAGCTCCTCAAGCCAGCTTTGATTTAAGTACCTATAGTAATGAAGAATTAATAGCCTTACTAGCAGATGACAATAAATGGCTTAGGCAGCAAGCCCTTAGACTTTTAGGAGACCGGAAAGATGCCACAATATTACCTGAATTATTGACCTTACTTCGACAGACCGATGGACAAACCGCCTTAGAAGCCCTATGGGCGATTCATCTAGGTGGTGGATTCTCCGATGAAATAGCCTTGGAGGCCCTGAATCATTCCGATCCTTATGTCAGGCTTTGGAGTACCCGCCTGCTTGGCGATACCCGAAAAGTAAGCTCCCTAGTGGCTAATAATTTATCTGCTCTCGCTGCCTCAGAACAACAGCTGGAGGTACTTGGACAATTGGCTTCCACCGCAAAGCGACTTCCTCCTGCAGCGGCCATACCTATCCTGAATCTGTCTCTTATACACATCTCCGAGCCCACGAGACCGAGGCTGATCT
>CAJXUM010000024.1 GCA_913060855.1 uncultured Lewinella sp.
CGAGCTGGAGCTCGCAACCCAGGTCGGCAAACAAGCAAGAGCTTGTCGCCAACATGTACTTGACCTTATCCCCCCCTTCCAAAGCTAGATGCTCCACAACTCACAAATGGTGGATGCTATAGCTACTCAATCACCCCATGGGAATCAATGAAGCGAGTGGGATCGAGATAGTATGATTATATTTTATACTTATTCATTTTGAATATTTCTCTCCATGGGCATCAAAGGCCCTACTAAAGAGGAAAGCTTCAGCAGTGGGGCCATTTCGGGCTAATAGCTCCAACTTTTCGGCTGCTTCAGCTAGCGTCGGCTGATGCCCTGCATCGACCCACCACAGTACCATATGGGGTTTGTCCATCTTTTCAAACCATTGCTTTCCATTGCGGATAAAATAGGTATGTACCGTTTGATAGGAGAATGCTTTTAGCGTAGCTAGGTCTTCCCAGACCGACATATTGACTAGGATTGCATCGTCTTCCAAAGGTGATTCTATATTGGAAGAAGGGCCTCCTTCTTCATCTTTGAGCCGCCAGATAAAGCCTGGACTTTCCTCCGCCAATTTGTTGATAGGCTCCAAAAAATCGACAAATTCTTTCATCATCGGATCGTCCAAGGGCGCTTTCATTTTAGCGATATTGACTTGGGCTAGCTGTTTGTTTTTCATCATTTTTTTTAGGGCAAAAAAAGCTAAATCTTAGGTTTTATGCACTGGAGGAACTCACTGCTTTTCTGTCACTTTCCGTTTTTTGCTTGAATTGACCTGGCGTAAAGCCCGTGTATCGCTTGAAATACTTCCAAAAGTAATTGGGATCATCAAAGCCTAGCTGGAAAGCAATCTCAGAAGTACTAGCTTTCGAAAAGCTTAGTTGACGTTTGGCCTCCAATATAATTCTTTGACGGATATGCTCGCTTGCACTGATCCCTGTACTGGCCTTGATGGTATTATTCAAGTGACTCACACTGATATGCAGTTGGGTAGCGTAATATTGTACCTCTCTTTCTTGGAGGTAATGACGATCCACCAATTGATCAAATTGACGCCTCAAGGTATTGGAATCGTGCCAATCGGATTTCGTTTTAACCCGCATCCGATGCGTATAAATGAGCAGGATATGGATTAGTGCACGAATAACTTGGAGATATCCCTTTCGTTTCGCCAATGCCTCCGCCAATATTTTTTCGAATAGCAAATCAATTTCATGCCCCTCTTCTACCGTTGCTTCTGCCACTTCATAGTAATTATCCCCCAATAAGGAATCGCCTCTCATGCTATCTTCGGACAGCAAAAAGGAAGGCGAAAAATGTAAAATATATCCTCCCAAATCTAATTCACTTTTACAGTCATGGACGATACCCGGACTGAGTGCAAAAAGTGAATTGGGACGCATTTGATACGACTGCAGGTCTATGTTATGAGTACCCGTTCCTCGATTTGTCCAGACAAATTGATAGAGATTCGGATGGCGATGAGGGTGGTGGTAGGTCCCGGTTTTATCAATGAAGGTTTCAATCCTTTGCACATTAAAGGAGAGGGCAAGAGATTTCGCTTCTTGTTGTCCGTAGAGTCTATAGAGCGGAATGGCGCTATGGGCTTGCATATTTTGTTATGTAGAAGTTGTTTGGGTTTCGACACCAATTATCATTGACATTCTCAGGGAACTAAGACCATCTCCTCCCATTCTCCACGCTCATTCTTTGCATAAGCACTCCGGCGATGTCCTTCTCTCCCTAGCTGCAGTATATCAAATTTAATCGGTTTAATTTTAATGGCTAAAAAATATACTTCATCGCCAAATAGCAACTCAGCTTCATCCGGCACGGAACTGCCTGGTGCTTGTAGTGTCGTGTAATCTTTTAAGGAAGAGGTCTGCTTGACCTCATTCAATAATCGATCAAAATCGCCATGATTTTTATCGACCAGCTCTGCCAAGCCATTCATTCTAATCTGTAGCTTTTTATCGGGGTGATAAAACAGCGCGGACACTTGCTTATTTTTTCTGATTTGCTGCACTTTGGGGCTTCTCGCATCGGTGAAAAAAGTCAGTGTTAGGTCTAAGTCTACTTTTCGATTTATCACCGTTCTCACCTCTGGGAATTCACCTAGTGTTGCAAAATAGAAATAGCGGAAAGGGTGTTTCCGATCGGCATTACTACGCCGTAATTCTGCTTTGGCTAAGGTTAAAAGTTCCATTTTTATGTATTGATCTAGTAATTCTCTCTATGAAGTTGTTTAAGAACATCTTACTGGCTTCTATTTAAAAGAAGCCACCATATCCTTCACCCCTTCCTGATAAGTAGAGACCTTAAAGTCGGGAAAATGGGTTTTAAACTTATCGAAAGACATTACATAATCGCTTTCAAATTGGTACATCATTTCTCCTACTTCTTTTAGGGGCGGCATAAAAAAGGCCAGTAGTTTACGCATAAAAGGAGGCAAGAACGACACCTTGAAGCTGGTTCCCATTTCTTGATTGAAAATGCTTAGCATATCGGTTACTGTAATCGGTTCACCTACCGGCAGGTGCCAGGCTTGTCCATAGGTGCTAGGATCTAAAGCCAAGGCCACTAGGGCTCGGCCGAGATCGCTCACATTGGCATAGGTATGTAGTTTGCCAGGCGTGGCGACAGATTGTGGATTTTTACCTTGTAGCATGCGTTCTAGGAAAGAAATATAAAACGGACTATAAGTGGCTTTGGGGCCGTAGAAATCAGCCGCTCGACCAACCACGGCTTTGATCGCATTGCTCTCTATCGCATTCCAGAGGATATCCCTGGTTTGCTTACGGGCTTTACCTTTTTCGGTTGTAGGCTGCTGCGAGTGGGTCTCATCAAAAGGGACTGACAAAGGGCTGGGGCCATATAGATAGACATTATCTAGAAAAACCAGACAAGCATCGGTCGTCCTACAAGCCTCAATGACATGCTGCATCAAAATCGGCCAATCGCGACGCCACACTTTTGATTCATAGGGTAATCCCACGCATAAATACACATAAGAGGAGCCTTCGATGGCCGCTTTTGCTTCAGTGATTTGCAATAAATCCGCTTGTACGACGGCTATATCTGATCTTTTCAATGATCGCCCAACGCCCCTCACCGAGAGGCCCTTCGCTTGCAGTTCCGTAATCACCGCTTGCCCAACCGCACCGGCTGCCCCAAGAACGGTATGTATCTGATCGTTTTTCATATTTATTTTTTATCAAGTTGTATAAAAAAAGATCCAATAGTTGACTTTTTCTTCTAGATGGTATTTTTTCTGAGTTGAACTAGCTACATCACTTATTGTATGGTTAGTGCTTATTTGAAAGCCCTAATCTGAGTCTATTTGCCGATCAAATAGTTTAGCCAGCCGTCAAATTCATAAAATAATGAAGATCTTTCCTTTAAAATAGGAAATTTAATACGATCTCGTACATTTGTTCTCAACAACCTAACCTAAAAAATTCGCCGCTAGTTTATACACGGCGAGTTATAAATAGCAGCAACCACCTATGCATTTTATTGATTTTACCACCATTGTGAAGGACGCCTGGATGGCCTATGATGGCAGCCGGGAAATTAAGTCTATTTCAGACATCAGTGCCAAAGTATCGACTAATCATGTTTACAAAGTCGTCTTTGCCAATGACTCTTTTGTGATTGCCAAACTATCCTATTTTGGTCGTTATGAGCATTTCGTAGAAGACCATACGATTATCAATGTTCTGGCAAATAATCTGCCCGATCCATTTGAGAATTTCTTGGCTCGATCACTCATCCGAGGAAACGAACTTTTTGTGCATCGCTTCACTAACAATTTGATTGATGCCTGGGTCGTTTTCTACAAACCTGTTAAGATCAATAAACAGCTTCCTCGCCGATTGGATGAAAAACAAATTACGGTTTTAGGTGGACAAATGGCGCTATTTCACAAAGCCTGCGCTCAAGTCAAAAACACACTGCCCCCCGCCTCCAAAACACTCAACTCAGATCTCGAACATTTGCTAGAAATTCTAGCTTCCGACTTCGGTAAATATGAGCACCGTTCTTTTGGTGAGGAGATTAAAAAACAGTGCAATCTATTTTTTGAAAATACGGCAAAATTGGGGAGCCAGTCATTGGAACGTATACCTGTTTTTGTGGACTGGAATATTGGCAATTTTTCAGTTACCCGCAGTACAAAGCTTTACTCTCGTTGGGATTATGACTGGTTTCGCATGGCTTCGAGAGTTATGGACTTTTACTTTTTAAGCAGGGTTGTATCGGATGTGGGTGATCGTACCGTATTCACTTACAACGTAGGGCCGATGATGGAAGATCGGTTTATTTTATTCTTAAAAGCCTATCATAAGGTCAGTCCTTTAAGCGCAACAGAGATTCATTTTCTAAAAGAGGTGTATCGCTTTTTCATATTGAATTATGTCATTAAAGATGGACGCTATTTCTTTCATGAAATATATGCCACAAAACTACAACAGGAAGCGTATCAAAGTTATTTCCCGTCGATAGATAGAGATTTCGATGCGGAAAAACTTATTCGCGCCCTGGATTTATAAAGAAGTTCAAAAAACGAACGAATGAAGATCAAACCATTTGCAGAAATAGCCAAACAATACAAAGCCATTTTTTTTGATTCCTTTGGCGTGCTTAAACATTACAAGGGAATCATTCCTGGTGCCATCAACACCATAGATTTCTTAAAGACAAATGATATTGATTACTTGGTCTTAACGAATGTAGCGTCACGTAGTCCACTACAGATGGCCGATGGTTTTAGTAAAATGGGTCTGGTCGATATTACCGCTGATCGAATTATTTCATCAGGTATGATGGCACAAGATTATTTACGATACAAGGTCAAAAATGGAAGAGCCGTGTATATAGGCACGGAGAAGTCGGCCCATTATATCGAAGAAACAGGTCTTCACACCGTATCTATCCAAGACCTAGATCTCAATGAGCTAGATGATATCAATGCGCTCGTTTTTTTAGATGATGAAGGCTATGATTGGCGCCTAGCCATTAATAAGAGCATCAACCTATTACGCAAAAAGAATATATCTGTTATTGTAGCCAATACTGATGAAGCTTATCCTGTGGCAAAAGACGAAATTGCCGTAGCGATCGGTGGCTTGGCGGAAATGATTGAGAAAATCGTCAATAAAAACTTCATCCATTTTGGAAAACCAGATGGACAGATGTTTATTTATGCCTATCAGGAAATGTTGAAACGTCAAGATATTGATAAGAATGACATCTTAATGGTGGGTGATACCCTGTATACCGATATCATTGGTGGTAATAAATTTGGTATCGATACCGCCCTGGTGCTATCGGGTAATACACAACGAAAAAACGCTAATTCGCTGATCAGAAACATGGGGATTATACCGGATTATATTTGCGAGTCGATTAGTGTAGATATCTAAACCTACCAATTCAATAAAGCCTTCAAGCCAACCGTTCGATGGCGAGAAAGCTTAACGGTTTTACCATTGTCTAGCTTAATCGTATAATCTCCTTTAAAATAGGGTTCAAGAGATTGGATACGGTGGATATTGACGATAGCAGATCGATGGGTACGGTAAAAGGAAGAGGGGTCTAAGTGCTCTTCCAGGTAACCTAAAGATTGTCGCATGAGATGAGTAGTCGTAGCCAAATGCACTTTGATGTATTGGTTATCGGCTTCTATCCAAATAATATCTTCTACCTTTAAAAAAGAGATTTTAGCGCCATTCCGAACACTTAATTTTCGCAAGAATTGTTTGGTCTGCGTTTGTTCTAAGTGCTGTAGTAAATGCTGCAATTTATCCTGTAAGGATTGATGCGTTTGTTGTCGATAGAAGCCCTTCGCTTTTTCAATGGCTTCATAAAATCGTTTATCAGCAAAGGGTTTGAGCAGGTAATCTATCGCATTAACTTCGAAAGCTTTTATCGCATATTGATCATAAGCGGTAACGAAAATGACATGGGGTTGCTTAGCTGGAGGAATAGCCTTTATCACTTCAAAACCTGAAACTTCTGGCATCTGGATATCTAGTAATAGTAAATCGGGCTGATGCTCCTCCACTGCTGCAATAGCGGATTGACCATCTCCACACTCGGCGACGAGTTCCAAGTCAGCATCTTTCTGCAATAATAGGCGTAGATTGGTCCTTGCTGGCTCTTCATCATCTACGATAATTACGCTTATTTTTTCCATATAGATCATTAATTTTGCCGCAATGTTCCTAGTTTCACCGTTTCACCAATTTAAATATTTTTTTACTGCTGGGTGTTACTATTTGTACATAGTACATACCGGGTGTACCATTGATTTGAAATCGATCCCTATCATTCTCCACCTTATTTTCGTAGATCACTCGACCTGCTGTTGTCACGACTCTAATTAATGCATGATTTATCCCGCTTAGGTCTACTGTCACATCTCCCTCGCTAGGGTTTGGATAAATTTTCACCGCCTCAAATAGCGTATTCTCTGCTATACCTACCGGCATCATGCTCATCTTATGTACAAATATGTCACGCGTCCCAACTGAGGTCATATTGGCGGTTCCTGTACCAGGATCAAAATCTACCACCCCCTGAAAATAGCCCGTCGTATACACGTTGCCAACAACATCGACGGCAATTGAAAGTGCTTCATCAAAATCTGTTGATCCCAATTGCACCGCCCATTCAAAGCTACCTGCGGCATCCATCTTATGGATAAAAGCATCAATTCCTCCTGTGGCAGTTAGGTTAAATACGCCAGTTCCAGCATCAAAATCAACAGTATCCATAAAAGCACCTGATACATACACATCTCCAGCGGCATCCACCGTAATGGCAGATCCTACGCCAAAAGATGCGCCACTGAATTGTTTGGCCCAGACAAAATTACCGGAAGGATCTAATTTATGAACGAATATATCTTGGTCTCCCGCTGAAGTCAGGTTATAGATGCCCGTACCGGGATCAAAGTCTACCGTTTCTCTAAAATGACCCGTGGTATATATATTCCCCAGCGCATCTACTTTTAAGTCGAGGCCAAACTGAATAGTCGAACCTCCCATGCGCCTAGCCCACACAAAATTGCCAGCGGTATCTAACTTCAAAACGAACATATCGTGCCCACTAAGAGCAGAGAGGTTATAGGTTCCTACGCCTGGATCAAAATCTACCGTATTGAAGAAAAATCCAGTGGTATAGACATTGCCAGCGGCATCTACTTCAATAGCTTGTCCTATATCAAATGACGAAGCGCCCATTTGCTTGGCCCAGACAAAATTGCCCATCGCATCTAGTTTGCTAATGAAAACATCCATATCTGCTGCTGCTGTTAAATTGTAGCTGCCCATTCCAGGATCGAAATCTGCTGTGCCAGTGAATTGCCCTGTGGTATAGACATTGCCAGCGGCATCCACGGTAATAGATCTACCGTCATCTGTCGTTGCCCCTCCCATTTGTTTCGCCCAGACAAAATTGCCAGCAGCATCTAATTTACTAATGAAAATATCTCCTGATCCTGCTGCGGTTAAATTGAAAACGCCCCCCCCTGGATCAAAATCTGCTGTACCTTGAAAACCTCCAGTTGTATAAACATTTCCCGCTGCATCAAGTACGATCGAAGATCCATTATTAAAGCCTGCGCCTCCCATTTGCCGAGCCCAATCATAAGTCATCATTTGTGCTGATAAAGTAGTAGTGAGGAGTAAGAGTAGACCTGTAATTTGTGTTGTTCTCATGATATGCCTTTTTAGTAACAATTAAGCTGCTTAGGTAGGACTAAAGCGCTCTGCTATTGTGCAGCTAAAGCCTTTTACCTCCCCTTGCTTAATCTATTGTCTTCGAAAATCAGCATATCTCTCCCTCTGCTCGCAACTTTTTATTTTTTTATTGCAAGTTTCTGAAAATATTAAGAAACAAATGGCAATTCAATCACAACTTCCACCCCTTTATCCTTATTGTGGATGGAAAAGTCAAAGCGGTCCGGATAAAACTGACTCAAGCGTTCTACAATATTCGTCAAGCCAATGCCTGTAGAAAAGGTCAAGTCAAAATCAACTGGCAAAGCTGGGCCATCATTGTAAACACTCAGGCGTAAGACATCTCCCTGCCTTTGGGCTTGGATCAATAAACGCGTTGCTGCGAGTTGTTTGGACAATCCGTGATAAATCGCATTTTCCACCACTGGTTGTAATAAATACACGGGAATATTAGCCTTTAAGGTATCCGAGGCAAGCTCCCATTCTACCTTAACCCGATCATTGAATCGCTTCTTTTCCAATGCCAGGTAGTTTTTCAAAAAGGCCACTTCTTCGGTCAGGCTAACTTGTTGTTCGTCTTTTTTCAATAAGGTGGTGCGTAGTAAACTACTCAAGTCCGATAACATCTCTACTGCCATCGGTTTCTGATCCTGCCGCACTAGAGAGGCTACCGTATTGAGGGTATTGAATAAGAAATGAGGCTGTAATTGCATTTTCAAAGCCTGTAATTGAGCTGTCACCAACTGAGCTTCCAGCTGCACGGCTTCCAGTTCTCGGCTTTTCAAACTTTGGTAAAAGGCAAAGGCGTAACTTAGAATAATGATCGCCCAGTAAATAATAAAGTACCATTCAAACAAGGCGATAAATAAGCCGATAAATATATCCCATAAGGGCACGCCTTCAAAAGAATCCACCCCTACCAGCCAAGCAAAAAAGGCATAGAAAAAAGCATTCAATGCAATGGAAAACACACTAAAAGGCAAATGAAAAACTAGCCCTTTAAAATGATTACTCCGCTCAATCCGCACCACTCGCCCCGCCCAAAGGATAACCGAAGTGTAGAGCCCCCAAAAGAGCCAAATGGCCAATTTTACCACAAAAATCTCCCCCCAGGGTACTTCCATTTTGAGTTGAATGTACAAGGTCTGCGTAGAGATCAAGGCGATCGTCAGCCAAAAAAACACCAGCCAGCGGCGCTGCAAAAACAGGTGATCCGGTTGGGGCGAGGTAAAAATGGTCATAAGCGAGTATTGAAGCTATAATGTAGGTAAAAGTGGTGTTTTTTTGGAATAAGGTGGTCCCTGATGTTGTAGAGAGGGGTTTTGGTGTTGGGAGTGGAGTTGCGGGTCAAGCTGCACCTGCCTGAAGGAGCTCCTGCTCGCCCTTATTTATCCGGCGAGCAGGAGCTCGCAACCAAAGCCCGCATACTAGTGAAACTAGTAGCGAACATCCAAAAATAAAAACTCCGACTATAGACTTCTGAAGTTTTCTAAGGTGTGACCGGGGAAACTTCTGAAGTCTTCCCCGTACCCCTGCCCAACCCACAACAACCAAAAAATCAACCTTGTATTGACTTCATTTTTGGATGTCCGCGACGAGCTCATGCTCGTTCGCAGTTCTACGAAGCGGGCTCCTGCCCACAGTAATATTGACGGCGGCCAGGAGCCCGCTTCGTAAGTCGGCCAACAAGCATGAGCTTGTGGCCAACACAAATCACCGCTCCACAACACCCCACCTCCATTCACAACAATCCACTTTCAAACGCGGAGAACCTACCCTATTTTTATCCAAAAAGAAAATGAAAGTAATCTCATTTGTAGTCTTATCACTTATGATGAATTGTAGCACTTCCTCCATTACCGTAAAAGATATGCAGGTCAACTGGATGGAGCATGATGACCACTGGGCTTTTGAGCTTAAAGCACCGACCACGGGTTGGGTTGCCTTGGGTTTTAACCGGAAAAATGATATTGTACACACCAATTTGATTATGGGCGCAGTGGAGCAAGGACAACTGAAAATGGAGGATTTTTATGTTGTCGGCTTTGGAAATCCGCAGCCGGTAAAGAAGCTCGGGGGAGAATTAGCGATAACAGCAATGGAGGGAGACGAGAAAGACGGACAAACCATTATCCGTTTTCATATCCCTAAAGTAGCGATAGACAAGTATCATTATAACTTGGAGGCCGGGAAGGAACGCTGGTTGATATGTGCATACAGCCGATCGGATGATTTTGGTCATCATAGCATGATGCGACAGCATGTCAAAGTCAAACTGTAAGTCTTTTGGCTAAGCGTCTATTCGTTGTAGGTCGAAAGTCCATCATTTATAATCGATTATGCGGAAATTATAAGCTTGACTTTCGACTTACGGACTTACTCTCAATGCGTCCCATAATTCTTCTCCCCAAAGCGAATAGCAACGGCTAGTCTGTTTTCAGCGGGAGGCAGGAGACAGGTGGCATATTCAGTGAAGGCGCAGGGGGGATTGTAGGCCTTATTGAAATCAATATAGGTGTCACCATTTTCATCGGCTTTAGGAGCGTAGAGATAGCGACCACTCGGGTAGGTTTCTTCGCCCGTTGTTTCGTCAGCAAAGATGAGAAAGTATTCATCGGCTCCTCCATCGAGGACCGTGATCGCCTGTTCTTGCCCTTCCCATTCGAAGACGAGCTTACCTTCGGTGGGATATGGGATATCCATTTCGAGGACGTTGCGCATGAGGAGGGTTTCTGGCTTTTCGAAGGCCCTCAATTTGGCGGGTATGCGAGCAATAGGATCTACCGGATAGTGTTCGATCGTCTCAAAGTGAGCTCTGGCCTCATGTAGGCTATCTCGCAATCGGATACCGTATTTACCGCCTCTTTTTAATAAAAACCAGCTTAGGTTTTCGTATTCCATGATTACTGGTTCGGTCACGCCAGTCAAGCCGATCTTATCCGTTACTTCTCCATTGGCTTTTATACCTACGCCTTCCTCGGCTTCTAGCCAAACTGAATCTGCGGCTAGCACAAATTGTCCCATTTTAGCCGAAGCCTTAGCCGGGTAAACCATCGAATTTTCATTACTCGCCCCAAAGGAATTGGGCCCTTCTTTCAACCAAAACAAACCAGCCAAACTAAGCCAACCGGTAGGAGTAGTCAATGCATCTATTCTTTCGGTTCGCCAGTCCTCGACTTCTGTGAGATAGGCCGAGTCAACTTTTGTAGGAGCTGTTTGGCAGGACCAATTGATGACAAATAATAATAAAAAGAGAAGGGTAGCAAGGCCAGTATTCTTTTTCATTTCTTCGAGTTTAGGAAGTACAATGCCTACAAAATTAACAAAATAGACTTGAGCGATTGTATTAAGCTTTTGAAGCTATCGAAATTGTCGCTTAGCCAATTAATATATACAAGTGAAATACGCCCCTATTCACAACACTGCTACTCCACTCGCAACACCTCCCTGGCCAAGCGGATGCAGCAAGTCTATATTTGAATAAAAAATAACACAATGAAAAAATTATTATTGTTAGTCCCGATTGGTCTCCTTACGTTGATTGCCTTCACTCCCTCTGAAATCAACTCCATTAGAGAAGTGGTAGAAATCTATGCCAAGGCTGGAGATATGCAAGATGCCAGTAAGATGGGAAAGGTATTACATGAAGGCTTTAGAGTGGTTTGGAATGATCCAGCCAAGAAAACGGTTAGTCTAATTTCCAAGGCTGATTATATGCAATTGATCGAGGCCAAGAAAATTGGCGGTGACAAAAGAAAAGTCATCATAGAATCGATTGACATTTCAGAAGGGATCAATGCCAGTGTTCGAGTGACCTTAGATGGAGAAAAAGGAGACTTCTGGAACCTACTGAGCCTCGTCAAGGTAGATGGGAAATGGTTGGTAGCCCAGGATTTGGTGAGTGCCAAATTCGGGAAATAGCCCAACTAGTGAAGTACTAGATATGCTGGCTTACATTAGCGCCAGTGATTTAATACAGAGTCACGGAGTCACAGCGGATATTCCCGTCTCTGTGACTCCGTGCTTCAATATTTATGGTATTATTTCTTCTAAAAGATCTTTACAGAATCACCCTTACCACTAGCTATATGGTACAAATTCTAATCCCTTCTGCTAGTGCTGCAATCTGATCATCCCAAGAAGGAATGTACTCTTGTGCGACAAAGCGGTCATAGCCCGTATCTTTAATCGCCTTCATGATCGCAGGATAGTATAGTTCCTGAGTATCATTTATTTCGTTTCGACCGGGAACACCACCCGTGTGGTAATGTCCGATATAATCCTGGTATTCCTTGATCGTAGCAATGATATCTCCTTCCATGATTTGCATGTGGTAGATATCGTATAGCAGTTTGAAATTGGGTGACGCTACCTTATCCACTAAGGCCGCTCCCCAAACCGTATGATCGCACATATAATCTTTGTGATTGACCTTACTGTTGAGCAATTCCATGACCACCATCACTCCTTTCTTCTCGGCATGCTTGGCAATTTTATCCAGACCAACAGCGCAGTTTTCCAAACCTACGCTATCATCCATCCCATCGCGATTGCCAGAAAAGCAAATGACGCTGGGAATACCCGCATCGGCCGCCTGATCAATGAGTCGGGTATACTCCTTTAAAAAACCTTCGTGGGTTTCTGGATTATTGAAACCTTTAGGAATACTAAAAAAGCTATCCGTCCCTAGTGCACAGGTTAAGCCATACTTTTGCACGGTAGCCCAATCATCAGGCCCTAGCAATTCGATAGATTTGATACCCAGGTCTTGGACTTGTTCGCAAAATTGCTCGAGAGGAATATCCCCATAGCACCATTTGCAAACGGAGTGCTGATAAGCAGCAGTTTGTTGAGGCATTTTCTTCATTTCGTTGGTTGATTCTTCGTTTGTGGCCGGAGAAGTGCAAGACAAAGGTACACCCAACGCTAGTGCACCTGCCCCTAAGGTAGTTTGCCGTATCACTTCTCGGCGAGAAATTTTTTCAGCCATGTCTATAAAATTGGTTCTCTAACCATTACTAAACCTAAGCTTAGGAATGGGAAAAGAAGGTAATAATTTAAAGCGACCAGACTATGCCTCCATTTTCCGACAAATCGACACACCCTACATACTCTCCCGGTATCGGATCATAGGCCAATACTTCTGTCCCAACAGCTTCAGAGGTATAGTAGCCTAAAATAACAAGTTGTTTCATTTGCAAATAATAGGAATTGCCTCCCTCCGATTTGGCGGCTTGATCTACCTTTGTCAAGTAAGTCAACTGGTCTTCCGCAGATAATTGAGAAAAGAGTTTCCCATTTTCAGTTTTACCTGCTTCGATGAGTCCGTCAATACCTGCTTTGGCTTTTTCTTGCTGTTCTGGTTTCAACGTATCCTTTGCCATGATATCAATAAACTCAGGCACCCCCACATCAATTGCTCCTGGACTATCTGCTGTATTAGGAAGGATTGTTTCTGCCATAGCAGCAATTTCCTTCATTTGTTCTTTTGTAAAAAAGACAGGCTCGTAATTAGGTATATGCTCAGCTTGGCAGCCTTGCAATATGGCCGATGTTACGGAGCCACTCACCGCAATCCCTGTCAACAAGGCTGCTTTTTGAAGTGCTTCCCGTCTATTCATCTTTATTGATTTTTAAATTTTTACAGTTTGATTTAACACTAAGCTAATGCTCCTCCTACAGGTTCATTTTCTTCAATTCGCTCACAGCATGATCTACTGCTCGGGCAGTAAGGGCCATATAAGTGAGAGAAGGGTTCTGGCAGGCTGCAGAAGTCATTGCAGCACCATCCGTTACATATACATTGGGTACAGCGTGTACTTGGTTCCACTTATTCAGCACTGATGTCTTAGGATCACGTCCCATTCTAGCCGTTCCCATTTCATGGATACCCAAGCCAGGCCACGATTTAGAATCGTATGTTTTCACATCTTTGAATCCAGAGGCTTCCAACATTTCAGCCGCCGCATTCATCATATCTGGTCGCATATTCTTTTCGTTCTCCTTGAACTCGCAGTCGATCGTCAAAGTAGGCTGACCATGGATATCACGAACCTCCTGATTGAGCATTACTTTATTCTCGTGATAAGGCAAGCATTCACCAAAACCGGTCAAGCCCATTTGCCATGGCCCTGGCTCGATCAATTGGTCTTTTAATTCAGCACCGATGGAATAATCCATCTCTCGAACACCACGCATCCAATTCGTTCGACTCGCTCTTCCTTGATAACCATACCCCCGTACGAAGTCTTTCATGGTACTGTCCTTATCGATATTTCTGAACCTAGGAATATAAATACCATTGGGACGTCGGCCTTTATAGTATTTATCTCCAAAACCATCGATTTTACCTCGTGCACCACAACGAAAGTGATGATCCATTAGGTTATGGCCCAACTCTCCGCTGTCATTACCTAAGCCATTAGGGAAACGATCGGAAGTAGAATTCATCAAAATGAAAGTACTACCTAAGGCAGAAGCACAAGTAAAAATCACCTTGGCGTAAAACTCTTTCGTTTCATTCGTTTCCCCATCAATAATCCGAACGCCTGTAGCTTTTTTCTGGTCGGCATCATAAATGATTGAATTCACAATCGAATTAGGTCGAAGGGTTAAATTACCCGTCAATTCTGCGGCGGGTAAAGTAGAAGATTGGCTACTGAAGTAAGCGCCATAAGGACAGCCTCGGATACAACGGTTTCGGAATTGACATTTGGTTCTGCCATTGTGATCTTTAGTCAAGTTGGCAACTCGGCCAATGGTCATGACTCGGCCGCCAAAATTCTCGGCCACTTTTTTGCTCATGTGATCTTCGACACAATTCATGTCCATGGCAGGTAGGAAATTACTATCTGGCAATTGCGACAGCCCTTCCTTACGACCCGATATCCCTACATGCTTTTCTACATGATCATACCAAGGTGCCAAGTCTTCATAGCGAATCGGCCAATCCACCCCATGCCCATCTTTCGCATTAGATTCAAAATCCATGGGGCTCCAACGATAAGACTGCCGGCCCCAGAGCAACGATCGGCCTCCGACATGATAGCCTCTCATCCAGTCAAATCGCTTGACCTCCGTATAAGGATGTTCGGTATCCTTCACCCACCAATGCTTGGTAGATTCTTTGACCGTATAGCCCGTTCGATTTTGTTTTGGATAATCTTTTAGTTCTTCTTGAGAAACTCTATCGCGACGCGGGAGTTGCCAGGGTTCTAGGTGAGCCGTCGGATAGTCTTCTATGTGTTTGACCATCCGACCACGTTCAAGGACTAGTGTTTTAAGCCCTTTTTCAGCAAGCTCCTTAGCGGCCCAGCCGCCACTGATACCAGAGCCAATCACTATGGCATCATAGGTAACTTCCTCTTTTCCTTGTGAATTGAAATACATATCAAGCTGTCTCTTATACACATCTCCGAGCCCACGAGACCGAGGCTGATCTCG